>JBGSLI010000409.1:0-4287 GCA_041740775.1 Alteraurantiacibacter sp.
CGGCAGCATCGGGCGATCGGACAGTCGCCTCGCCGCTGGCCCGGCGGATTGCCGAACAGAAGGGGCTGGATCTTTCGCAGGTAAAGGGCAGCGGCCCCAATGGCCGGATCGTGAAGGCCGATGTGGAGAGCGCCCAGCCCGCCGCCGCCGCCGCAACTGCCCCCTCTGCACCGGCTCCCGCGACTGCTCCTGCAGCCGCACCCCCTGCTGCACCGGCGCAGGACTTCGGCATTCCGCACGAGGTGGAAAAGCTTTCCACCATGCGCAAAGTCATCGCCAAGCGGCTGACCGAGAGCAAGCAGACCGTCCCGCACATCTATCTCACCGTCGATATCCGCCTCGATGCGCTGCTCAAGCTGCGCGGCGAGCTGAATGCGGCGCTGGAGGCACAGGGGGTGAAGCTGTCGGTCAATGATATGCTGATCAAGGCGCTGGCCAAATCGCTCGAACTGGTGCCCGCCTGCAATGTGCAGTTTGCCGGAGACACGATGCTGAAATTCAGCCGCGCGGATATCTCGGTTGCGGTGAGCATTCCGGGCGGCCTCATTACCCCCATCGTCACCGATGCGGGCGCGAAGGCGATGAGCCGGATCAGCACCGAAATGAAGGATCTCGCCACCCGCGCCAAGGATGGCAAGCTGGCCCCGCATGAATTCCAGGGCGGCACCGCCAGCCTCTCCAACATGGGCATGTTCGGGATCAAGCAGTTCGAAGCGGTGATCAACCCGCCGCAGGGGATGATCATGGCAATCGGCGCGGGCGAGAAGCGCCCCTATGTGGTGGACGATGCGCTGCAAATCGCCAGCGTCATGAGCGCCACCGGCAGCTTCGACCACCGCGCCATCGATGGCGCGGACGGCGCGCAGATGATGAAGGTATTCAAGGAATTGTGCGAGGTGCCGCTGGGGCTGGTGGCGTAGGCCGCCGCCGTGGACCGCAACCCCGCCATCCGCGTCACCGCCATGCCCGCCGATGCCAATGCCTATGGCGATATCTTCGGCGGCTGGCTGATGAGCCTGATGGACATGGGCGCAGGGCTGGTGGCCGCGCGCCATTCGCATGGGCGCGCGGTTACCGTGGCTATGGACGGGATGGAATTTCACAAGCCGGTGAAGGTGGGGGATGAGGTTTCGGTCTATGCCAAGCTGGAAAAGGTCGGCCGCAGCAGCATGGTAATCGCCACCGAAGCTTTCCGCCGCGAACGCCATTCGGAAGAAGAAGCGCTCGTCACATCGGCCAAATTCACCTTTGTCGCGGTGGACGATACCGGCAAACCGCGCCCGATCGAACAATAGGAGCAATCCAGAGTGTCCAATTACGATGTCATCGTTCTCGGTTCCGGCCCCGGCGGCTATGTCGCAGCGATCCGCTGCGCGCAGCTGGGGCTGAACACCGCCATTGTCGAGCGTGAGCTGCTCGGCGGCATCTGCCTCAACTGGGGCTGCATCCCTACCAAGGCGCTGCTGCGTTCGGCGGAAATCCTGCATTACGCGCAGCACGCCAAGGATTACGGGCTGAAGATTGCCGGGACTATCGAGGCAGATATCGAAGCGGTGGTGAAGCGCAGCCGGGGGGTGGCCAAACAGCTCAACCAGGGCGTCACCCACCTGATGAAGAAGAACAAGATCACCGTCCACATGGGCGAGGGCACGCTGACCGGCCCCACCTCCATCACCGTGAAGGGCGAGAAGAGTGAGGAAAAACTCACCGCCAAACACGTGATTGTCGCCACCGGAGCGCGCGCGCGCGACCTGCCTTTCGCCAAGGCGGACGGAAAGCGCATCTGGACCTATCGCCACGCGATGACTCCGGCTGAAATGCCGAGCAAGCTGCTGGTAATCGGCAGCGGCGCGATCGGGATAGAATTTGCCAGCTTCTACAATGATATGGGAGCCGATGTTACCGTGGTCGAAATGCTCGACCGGGTGGTGCCGGTAGAAGACAAGGACGTGTCCGCCTTTCTCGAAAAGAGCCTTGTCAAACAGGGCATGACGATCATGACCGGCGCCGGGGTGGAGGACATCAAGGCGTCTGCCAGCGGGGTGAAGGCCAGGATAAAGGGCAAGGACGGCAAGGTTGCCGAGCAGGATTTCAGCCATTGCATCGTCGCCATCGGCATCGTGCCCAATACCGAAAACATCGGAATCGACAAGCTGGCCGATATGGATCGCGGCTTCATCCAGATCGATCCTTTTGGCCGCACGAAATCAAAGGGCCTGTGGGCCATCGGCGACTGCACCCCCGGCCCGTGGTTGGCGCACAAGGCCAGCCATGAAGGCGTGACCTGTGCCGAGGCGATCGCGCAGGAACTGGGCAAGCCCGGCCTGCACCCGCACCCGCTCAACCGCGATGCCATCCCCGGCTGCACCTATTGCCACCCGCAGATTGCCAGCGTGGGCCTCACCGAAGCCAAGGCGAAGGAAGCAGGCCGCGAAGTAAGGGTCGGCATGTTCCCCTTCATCGGCAACGGCAAGGCGATCGCGCTGGGCGAGGCCGAAGGCTTCACCAAGACGGTGTTCGACGCGAAGACGGGCGAATTGCTGGGCGCGCATATGGTGGGCGCGGAAGTGACCGAGATGATCCAGGGCTATGTCGTCGGCAAGACGCTGGAGACGACCGAGGCCGAACTGATGCAGACCGTGTTCCCGCACCCGACAATCAGCGAATCGATGCACGAAAGCGTGCTGGCGGCCTATGGCCGGGCGCTGCATATCTGAAGCGGCATGGCCGGTTTGGCGGACGCAGGTGGCGGATGGGGTGGGATTCGAACCCACGGTGGGCTTGCACCCACGCCGGTTTTCAAGACCGGTGCCTTAAACCACTCGGCCACCCATCCGCTCGCGCATTGGCGCGGTTAGCGGCTTGTCGGCTGCTTGTCACCTGCAAGCCGGGTGACAGCGGCTTTTGCACGCGCTAGTCATCTGTTTGACAATGTCCGGAAGACCGATCCGGACCGCATTTCTGGAGAGGATCGCCTCACAATGAACCGCAAACTGTGCGCCATGCTCGCCGCCACTTCTGCTTTCACAGGCGCAATTGTCGCCGCTGCCCCCGCAATGGCGCAGGGGGCCTGCACGCGCGATCAGTTGCAGGCGATGGCGGGTGATTGGGTGGAAGCGATCGAGGCCGGGACGATGATGCGGATGCAGCTGGGCGAATGGGTCGATTACAACGAGAATTTCCGCCGCTCCTCGCTCGGCAGCTTCATGGACAGGCCGCGCGCGGTGGGCTGGCACCTGGCTCTGCTCGATACCGCCACCTGCCGGGTATTTGTGGAAGCGGTGATGCACGAGGCCGAACGCCCGATCGTCACCGCCACGCAATTCGGCAGCGGCTTCTTCGGAGTCGGGCCGTTCGACAATATCCTCACCGATCAAGGCGACTGGTTGTTCGATGCCGAAGCCACCTACGAATACGCCAGGCGCGAGGACTGGGGCGATATTCCCGAAGCCGAACGCGCCAGCCGTGAAGAACTGATTGCTGCGGCAGATGCCTATCTCGACCGGTTCAACGATCCGGCTGTCGAAGTGCCATGGGGGCAGCCCTGCGCGCGGCTTGAGGGCGGCGCCTATACCGGGCGCGGCCTGCCCACTGACAGCTGCGATATCGGCGTTCCTTCGGGCGTGGAACTGGTCAACCGCCGCTATATCGTCGATCCGGTGAAGGGCGCGGTGAACGTGTTTCTGGAATTCGGCCAGAACGCGCTGCCCGACAGCCACACCTTCCGCGTGGAAGGCGGCCGCATTCGCTACGTCCACACCGTTACCGCCTGCCAGACGGACAACTGCGGTTTCCGCCCTTTTGCTGAAATGCTGGCGGAAAATCCGGATATGCAGCCGCCTTACGCCGATTGAGCGCGAACGCGCGATCCGCCGGGCGCTGCGGCGACTCGCTCTGTCGCAAACTATGGTGCAAGCATTGTCGCAGGGGATTCCCTCTGGCCCCGCAATGACATAGGGTGCGCCCATGAATCGCGCCCGCTTTCGCCACATCGGCCTTGCCATTTCTGCCTGTTTCCTGCTCGTCCATCCGGCGGCGGCGCAGGATCAGCCATTTAACGCCTATCTGGACAGCGTTGCCGCGCAGGCGCGCGCCGAAGGGGTGAGCCAGGCGACGATTGCCCGCATTTTCGGCGATCTGACGCCAAACGATCGCGTGCTGGAACTTGATCGGCAGAATATCTCGGTGGGCGGCAGCGTTACCGCCACCGGCTTTCCCTCAATGGCCAATTACCTTGCCCGCCACAACACGCAGGCGCGCATCGATGGCGGGCGGCGCACGCTGGCG
>JBGSLI010000410.1:0-5824 GCA_041740775.1 Alteraurantiacibacter sp.
TTGCCCGTGCCCGCGCCCGCCAGCATCAGCACCGGGCCATCGGTGGCCAGAACCGCCTCGCGCTGCGGGGCGTTCAGCTTTGCGAGCCATTCGGGCACATCCGCGAGTTCGGCGGATCCGGTCGGGGCGGAGGGCGGTGACACCAGCGAACAGTTAGGGAACGGTGGCGGCACGCGCAAGGGCGCGGTGGCCGCTTATCCGGCCATGCGCAGAAGGACGAGCTTCGCCGCACCCACCTTGCGCTCGGCTTCCACCTCCATGCTGCGGACCTTGGCGTCTTCCTTTGCGCCCACTTCCAGCGCTACCCATGTCGCCTCACCGATCCAGCCTAGCCGAACCAGCCGGTCTATCGCTACAACGCCCGCATTGGTGCCATAGGGCGGATCGAGCAGAACCAGATCGCGCGGGGCCTTTGCTGCGCCCAGCGCCATTACCGATCCGGCGATCAGTTCGCAGCGGGCCTGCGCCCGGAATGCGGCGATATTTTCGCGGATGGCGCGGATGGCGGCGGCATCCTGTTCGACAAACAGGCAGCTTTCCGCCCCCCGGCTCAATGCCTCCAGCCCCAGCGCGCCCGATCCGGCGAACAGATCGGCCACGCTAAGCCCTTCGAATGTGCCCAGTCGGCTGGTGAGCATCGAGAACAGCGTTTCGCGCGTGCGGTCTGCGGTGGGGCGGGTGGCATCGCCTGCGGGCGTGCGCAATTGCCGCCGCTTCCATTCCCCCGCGATGATTCTCACTTGTGCGCCTGCTTGATCGTGCTCTGGAACCGTTCGAGATCTTCCTTGCGGATTTCCACCGCCGCGCCGCGCGCGAGCTTGTCGAGCAGGAAAGGGCCGTAGGCGATGCGGATCAGCCGACTGACTTCCAGCCCCAGAAATTCGAGCACCCGGCGCACTTCGCGGTTCTTGCCTTCGGTCAGCGTCAGTTCGATCCACTGGTTGCGCCCGGTGCTGCGTTCGAGATTGGCGTTGATCCGGTCATACCGCATCCCGTCCACCTCCACCCCTTCCATCAGCGATTCGAGCTGTTCCTGCGAAACATCGCCGAAGGTGCGGGCGCGATAGGTGCGGGGGATTTCCGACGAGGGCAGTTCCATCTGGCGCTTGAATTCGCCGTCATTGGTCAGCAGAAGCAGGCCTTCGGTATTGAGATCGAGCCGCCCGACCGGCATCAGCCGCGGCGTGTTTGCAGGCAGCGCATTGCGCAGCGCATCGTAAATCGTCGGGCGGCCTGAAAAATCGCGCTCCGCTGTCAGCAGGCCGGTGGGCTTGTGGAAGGCGAACAGCCGCGTGCGTTCGGGTTTGCCCACGGGTTTGCCGTCCACCGTCACCCCGCGCAAGGATGTGAGGAAGGTGGCGGGCGTGGTGACGAAATCATCGCCGATCTTCACTCGCCGGTCTTCGATCATCCGTTCCACCTCGCGGCGGCTGGCGATACCCGCGCGGGCGAGGAGCTTGGCGATTCTATCACCTTCAGGGCGAGGTTCATTGGACATGGGAAGCGCCTTAGGCGGTGATGAGCCGTTCATCCAGCCTTCCAATGCTTCGGATTACGGTTAGACCGGCGATCAGGACACCAGCGGGAGCGAATTGCATGGCCGAAGACAGCGCAGGCACTGCGAAAAGGAAGCCGGGATGGGGCACGCTGCTGCGTTCGCTGCGCAATCCCAAGAGCGGCTACATGGCGCTGTTCGGCTTTGCCAGCGGGCTGCCTTTCGCGCTGTTTCTGGGCACGCTTTACGCTTGGCTGAGCGAAGCCGAAGTGGCGCTGGAGACGATGGGCGTGTTCTCGCTGATCGGGCTGGCCTATGCCTTCCAGTTCCTGTGGTCTCCGCTGATCGACAAGGTGACGATTCCCGGCTTTTCCCGGCTGGGGCGGCGCAAGCAGTGGATCGTTCCGGCGCAGATCCTTCTCGGTGCCATCCTGATCGCGCTCAGCCTGAGCAATCCGACCGATAGCAATATGGGCTGGTTCTCGCTGTTGGCGGGTATCGGCGCGCTGGCCAGCGCCACGCAGGATATCGCCATCAACGCCTGGCGCATCGATGTGGCGGATGAGGAAGCCTCGCTCGATATCCTCTCCACAATCTACCAGATGGGCTATCGGCTGGCGGCGCTGGTGGGCGGTGCGCTGGGTCTTGTCATCGCCGCGCGGATAGGCTGGCCACAAACCTATCTGGTGATGGGCGCGATCCTGCTGGTGATCGGCGTGGCGGGGCTGTTCGCGCCCGACAGCAAGGTGGGTGATGCGGTGGAAGGTGCAGCGGACGACGAATTGCTGCTCAGCCTGCGCCAGAAGGGCGAATTGCAGCCCGCCATCCGCGCGCGGGCGCTGGCGGTGGTGGGGCTGCTGTGGGCCGGGGCGATCGGGGTGGTGATCACCTTCATGTATATGTCGCTCACCTACGCACCCGAAGATCGCCCCAATCCCACCGATTTTACCTTGCAATGGGGCCCGTGGATCATCGTGGCGACGGTGGTGATTCCGGCGCTGGTGGCAGGCTGGCTGGCAGCGCAGAAGACCAAGGGCGAAAACCTGCTGACCGAGGACCTGCCGCATCGGCAGGGCGGCTCCTACGCGCTCGACCACCTATACCGCGCGCTGGTGATGCCGCTGGTGGAATTTGTCGGGCGGATGGGCTGGTCGCTGGTGCTGATCCTGTCACTGGTGCTGACCTATCGCATAACCGATGCGATCTGGGGCACCTTTGCCTACCCGTTCTATCTGGGCGAACTGGCATATACCAATGACGAGGTCGCCTTTGCGTCCAAGTTCTTCGGCGTGGGCGCGATCATCGCCGGGCTGGCGCTCGGCGGCTATCTGATAACGGTGATCGGGCGCATGGCCACGCTGACGCTGGGCGCGGTGCTGGCTGCGGCCACCAATCTGCTTTATGCCGATATGGCCATCGGCGGTGCGAATATGCAGGTGGCCAGCGATGCCAGCGGATTTTCCACGCTGATCGCTTTCATGGCCCCGTTCGGGTCCGAGGCGCTGCCGCGGCTGACCTTCACCATCATGTGGGAAAATCTTGCCATCGGCATCGCCGGGGCCGCCTATGTCGCCTGGCTCAGTTCGATCGTGTCGAAGAAATATTCCGCCGTGCAATATGCGCTGCTGTCCTCGCTCACGCTGCTGGTGGGCACGCTGGGGCGCGGCGCGCTGGGCGAATTGATCGAGGACAGGGGCTATGCCTTCGTGTTCATCTTCACCGCGCTGATCGGCGCGGTGGCGGTGGTGCTGTGCGCGCTGGAATGGCTGCGCGAAACGCGCGCGGGCGCAAAAGCCGGAGTGATCGCGCCTGATCCGGTGGTAGTTCCGGCAGAGTGATTCAGTCGGGAATCTCGCGATTGGCCGCCAGCACCTTGCCCGCCAGATAGAGCGAACCGGCGATCAGCACCGTGCCGCCATCGCGTGGGGGAAGGTTTTCCAGCGCGGTGGCGAGATCGGGGGCGGAGGACGTTTGCGGCACGCCTGCTTCCTTCGCCAGCGCCTCCAGCACATCAAGCGGCAGGTGGTCGTTTCCCTCGATCGGCACTGCTGTAACGCTGGCCAGATGCGGGGCGAGAATGGCGAGGAACCGGCGTGCGTCTTTCAGCGCCATCATCCCGATCAGTGCATCAATCGGCTGATCCGCACCCGAAAGATATCGCGCCAGCGCCTCTGCCGCATCGGGATTGTGCCCGCCATCGAGGATGAAGGCGCGCTGCGGGGCGGTTTCCGTCACCGGGCCGGGGCCGAGCAATTGCAGCCGCGCGGGCCATTGGGCGGTGCGGATGCCCTGCGCCATCGCTGCGGCAGACACCGGCACCACCTGCTGATGGCGCAGCATCGCCACCGCCAGCGCGGCATTATCCGCCTGATGCGCGCCGGGCATTGTGGGCAGCGGCAGCGCAAGCGCTCCCTTGGCATCGTGATAGGCAATCCCTTGCGGCGAAATATCCGCTCGCCACACGCTACCGCGCACGAACAGCGGCGCACCTGCCGCGCTTGCGCTTTGGGCGATGCGGTATTCCATGTCTGCCGAATAGCTCTGCGTCACCAGCGGCGATCGCGCCTGCGCGATCCCTGCCTTCTCGAACGCGATCCGCACCAAGGGCTGATCGGGTGAGGGGGCGGCGGGATCGGGCAGGAGCAGGAAATGTTCGTGGTCCACCCCCAGGCTGGCGATCCCGCATGCGGCGGGCCGTTCCAGCACATTGGTCGCATCGAAGCGCCCGCCAAGCCCCACCTCGATCACGCAGGCATCGGCGGGGTGGCGGTGGAAGGCGAGGAACATTGCCGCCGTGGTGACTTCGAAGAAACTGGGGGTGAGGCCATCGCCGAGCGACTCGCAGGCGTCCAGCACCTCCTCCAGCAGACTGGCCAGCAGCGCGTCCGAAATCAGTTCACCAGCAATGCGGATGCGTTCGTTATAACGCACCAGATGCGGCTTGGTGGCGACGTGGACCGTGTAGCCCTCGGCCTCCAGCATGGCGCGCAGGAAGGCACAGGTGGAACCCTTGCCGTTGGTGCCCGCCACATGGAACACCGGCGGCAGATCGCGCTGCGGATTGCCCAGCAGCGCGAGCAGCGCGCGGGTGGTATCCAGCCCGATGGCGCCAGTGGGGAGCGGCAGCTTGCCCAACCGGTCAAGCTGGCGCTGCACGGCTTCGTTGTCCGAGAGGGCGAAGTCTTTCATCTTTCTACTCCCTCCCCCTGAGGGGAGGGATTGCGAGACTTGGCAGCTTGCTGCCTAGTCGCAGCAGGGTGGGGCATGCGGCCCCAGCGGAACGCGATGCGTCCCGTCCCCACCCCTTGATCCCCTCCCCTGAAGGGGAGGGGGTAATCGTAATCACGCCGCCTGCGCCGGGCTCAGGTAACCCAGCAATTGCGCCAGCGTGTCGCGCAGTTCCGCGCGGCGGACCACCATGTCCACCATGCCGTGCTTGTGCAGATATTCGGCGCGCTGGAAGCCTTCGGGCAATTTCTCGCGGATGGTTTCCTGGATCACCCGCTGCCCGGCAAAGCCGATCAGCGCGCCTGGTTCGGCGACATGCACGTCGCCGCGCATGGCGTAGCGGGCGGTGACGCCGCCGGTGGTCGGGTCTGCCAATACGACGATATAGGGCAACCCCGCATCGCGCAGGCGCCGCGTCATCACCGTGGCGCGCGGCATCTGCATCAGGCTGAGGATACCCTCCTGCATCCGCGCGCCGCCTGCTGCGGTGACGCAGACATAGCCGCAGCCGGCATCGAGCGCTGTCTGCGCGGCGGCGATGAAGGCATCGCCCACCGCCATCCCCATGCTGCCGCCCATGAAGGTGAAATCCTGCACCCCGACCACAGCGGGCTGGCCCTCGATCATGCCGATTGCGGCAGTAAAGGCATCGGGATGCGGATTGCTGGCACGCGCGGCCTTCAGCCGATCACGATAGCGCTTGGAATCCTTGAAGCCGAGCGGGTCTTCGGCCACTGCGGGAGCGGGCAGCAGCGCGTATCCATCGTCCAGCAATTGCGCCAGCCGTGCATCGGCGCCGATGCGCCCGTGGTGATCGCATTTCGGGCAAACCGAGAGGTTCGCCGCATATTCCTTGGCGAAGACCATTTCCTGGCAGCGCGGGCATTTGACCCAGAGATTCTCGGGAGATTCGCGCTTCGTGCCGAAAGGCAGGCGCTCGCGCACACGGGTTAGCCAGCTCATGCGCCCGCCTTTCGCGCAGAATGCACCGCCTTGGCAAGCCTCGCGGTGAGTTCGCGCAAGTGCTGCGGCGCGTCGTGCCCGTGCCTGGCCACCAGTTCGACCAGCGCCGAGCCGACCACCACCCCATCGGCCACGCGG
>JBGSLI010000411.1:0-2770 GCA_041740775.1 Alteraurantiacibacter sp.
GCGCCGCCCGCGCCCAGCCCGATCAGCAGCGCGGTGAACACCCAGCCGAACCCCGATGGTTCGAGGCCGAGCGCGGGTTGCAGGCGCGGCACCGCCAGTGCCATCGAAGCGATATCGAAACCTTCCATAACGAACACGCCGCCCAGCCCGATGAGCGCGACAAGGCTGCGCCCGGTCATCCCAGCATTTCCCTGCCATCCCAAGGCGAGGGCATCCGATAGGGCACTGTGAGGAAATCGGCCTCCACGCCTGTGATCGCGCCTGTACGGATACAGAAAGCTTCAGCCAGGTAATAGGAATGCGGGCGGCGCACCGGGCTGTTGGCAATCGTTCCATCGGTTAACCGGTATTCCCCCAGCCGCCCCGAATGATCGATAAAGCCATAGGCGAGCACGATCCCGCGCTCGATATCCACCAGCGGGAAGCGGCGGGCGCGCAATGCGTCGTCATAACGATACCAGCCCAGCGCGAATTGCTCCTCGCACCCCAATCGCGCTACGGGCAGTGCGAAGGTGGGATTATTGGTGGTCTGCACGCCGTTTTCGACCCGGTCGCAATGCGGCCAGAAGCGCGTTCGGATGGTGCCGTCATTGCGCTCGATCGTATCGAAATAGCCATTGGCGATGCGAACAAGTCCTTCGCGATCCGCACGACAATCCTCGTCCTGCAATTCCTCCATCGCGGGCCGTCGTTCAAAATGCTGCGGACCGAATGGAAAGCCCTCGTCCTTGTTGCGCGCCACCACGGTTTCTATCCCGGCAATGCGCCCGCCCGATACCTCCAGCCTTATGCAGCACGGGTTCAGCGCGTCGGTTTCTTCTACCGCAGTGAACAAAGCCACCTGCCCGCGCCCGGCTTCGGCAAAGCGCAGGTCATAGGGGTGGCGCGCGGTGATGGTGTTCCAGAGGCCGTCACCCACAGCGATCCGCACATTGTTTTCGGTATTGAACACATCATCGGCCAGCGGGGCCAGCGCAGGATCGCGCGCGGCCAGCGCCGCCAGATAGGCATCGAGAATGGCATAGAGTTCGGCGCGCGATGGCACGGTGACTTGCTTCCCTCCGCTTGACTTCCGCTACCGCTAGCGGAAAAGTAACGACCGTTAAAGTGACGGGAGAGAGCAGCGATGGCGCAGCAGGCGCTACCACCGGGAATCAGCGCCGCGCAGATGGACGAGGCGCTCCGCGCGCTTGAAGCCGCGCTGGGATCGGACAAGGTTTTTTTCGAACCGCTCGACGCGCGATCCTATCAGGATAAATTCGCAGTGGACGATGGCGCGCACCATCCGGCGGGCGCGGTGGCGCCCGACACTGTGGAGGAAGTGCAGGCGGTGCTGCGCATCGCCAGCCAGTATCGCCTGCCGGTGTTCCCCATCGCCCGCGGCAAGAACCTGGGATACGGCGGCAGCGCCCCGGTGCTGGCGGGCAGCGTGGTGCTCGACATGAGCCGGATGAAGCGGATCGCATTCGACGAGAAGCTGGGCACGGTGCTGATCGAACCCGGCGTGGGGTTTTACGATCTTTACGATTACATCCAGCGCCACAATCTGCCCTATTGGCTTTCCACCCCCGGCAACAGCTGGGGCAGCGTGATGGGCAATGCGCTCGATCGCGGGGTGGGCTATACTCCCTATGGCGAGCACGCCCGCAACATCTGCGGGCTGGAAGTGGTGCTGGCCAGCGGCGAAGTGGTGCGCACCGGCATGGGCGCCTTCAGCAATGCGCCCACATGGCAGGCCTATCCCTTCGGCTTCGGGCCGGGGTGGGATCAGATGTTCGTCCAGTCCAATTTCGGCGTGGTCACCAAAATGGGCATGTGGCTGATGCCCGAGCCCGAAAGCCTGATGGGCATGGATGTCGAATTCGACCGGCCCGAGGATCTGAAGGTGATGGTGGACACCATCGCCCCGCTGCGCCGCGAACGGCTGCTGACGCAATCGCCCAGCATCGGCAACTGGCTGCGCGCCGCTGCGGTGCTGACCACGCGGGGCGAGTGGACCAGCGAGAAGGGCGCGCTTTCGGATAGCGTGATCGATGCCATCCGCCGCCGGTTCAACATCGGCTGGTGGGGCGTTTCGCTGCGATTATATGGCCGCGAGGAAGTGAACCGCGCGGCCTTTCGCGTATTGAACGATGCCATCGGTGCGGCTGGCCCTTTGTCGGTGCGCCCTACATCATGGCGCAAGGGGCAGCCGATGGAACATAGCGGCTGGACCGGCACGCCAATCACCTTTCCGATGCAGAATGTGAACTGGTACGGCGGGCGCGGCGGGCATATCGGCTTTTCGCCCATCATCCCGCAGGATGGCGATGCCGCGCTGGCGCAGTTCCGCCGCACCTATGCCCGGTATCAGGAATACGGGATGGATTATCAGGGCAGTTTCGCTTTTGGCGAGCGGCACCTCACCAACGTCAACGCGATGATCTTCAACAAGGATGATCCGGTGATGATGGCGAAGGTCGATCCCTTCTTCCGCACGCTGGTGGCCGATGCCAAGGCGCAAGGGTATGGCGAATACCGCACCCATCTCGATTACATGGATCTGGTGGCCGGCAGCTATGATTTCGGCAGCGGCGCGCTCCACCGGATGAACGAGGCGGTAAAGGACGCGCTTGATCCGGATGGCATCATCGCGCCGGGCAAAAGCGGCATCTGGGGCAGCGCCTATCGGCAGGAGCGACAGGCATGAGACATTGGGCGATCATCGCGGCGAGCGTATTGCTGGCGGGCTGTTCTGCCGCCTTGGCGCAACAGGCCGAGGGCGAGCAAC
>JBGSLI010000412.1:0-2343 GCA_041740775.1 Alteraurantiacibacter sp.
CCCAGACCCTTGCCTGCCAGCGTCTGCTCACCGCGCTGCCCCGGCATGGTCAACTTTCGCGTCGATGCCGGTGAGGCGCAGCCAGACCAGCGTGCGCTGGCGCAGGAAGGTTTCGGCATCGATCCCCGTCGATGCCTGCCACGCCACCAGCGATCCGGTGACATGGGCCATGAACGCATCGATCGCCTCGGTCCGCGCAACCGCAGTGTCGGGCATGGCCTTGGCGATGGCCGCCCGGACGATATCGCCCCGGTGCAGTTCCACTTCGCGCGCCACCGGATCGTCGAGATTATCGCTGAAGCGCAGCATCGACCGCGCGAAACCGGCGCGCCCGCCCGCCATTACGCCAATGCGGCCGGCAATTTCGAGCAGGCCCGCCGCACCCGGTTCGATCGTCCACCCGTCTATATGCCGTTCCATCCGCGCCACCTTGCGCGCCAGCGCCAATCGCCGGAGCGCATCGGGCCCTTCAAAGCGGAAGGTGATGGCGGCGCGCGAGAGGCCGAGTTGCCGGGCGACTTCGGAGATCGAAAAGCGATCGTGTCCCATCTCGTCCAGCACCCTTTCGGCGGCGTCGAGAATCTCGTCGTCACTGACCGATTGAGGGCGCGCCATAGCGATCTTCCGTCCCGGATGCGCGGCCCGCCGGGCCGCCTCTTGCACCTGCTTCTATGGCCGCTTGCAGTTTTCTGCAAGCCTGTTAGTAACAGGGGTGACAGAAACATCGGGATGGCCATGGCCTCGAACATCGACTTTGCCCGCCTGGCATTGGCCGCACTGGTTACGGCGGGGCTGGGATATGGCGGCTGGAGCGCGCTGGGGAGCCGGGACATCGAGGCGCAGTCCGGCGGTTTCCTGCGCGATGGCGCGGCGGGATTTGTCGTCACCCATTTCGCCTATGCCGTGGGTCCCGATGCTGCCGAGGCCAATTCCTGCCCCGATGGCATGGCCAGCAACATGGCCGAAATCTACGCGCTCACGCCCGAAGGCATGCAGCAGCCGGGGGAAACCGACGAAGCCTATACCGGGCGGATGCAGGCCGCCGTCACCCAGCGGTCGAAAACCGCCGATGGCCGCAATTTCTGCGCCTTTCCCGCCGATGCGCCCTTCGATCCGCACGCCCGGCAGATGCTGGCGGAAAATGTGCCGGCCGATGGCATCGATCTGGACGGGGTGATCTCGCGTTCGGCCGCCGATGCCCGCGCACACCGGCTCGATTTCACCGCTCCCGATGGCACGCAAGGGGTGGACAACCAGTTCTGGCGGGCGGTGGGCTGCAACCGGTCCTACCAGAGCGACGGCGCATCCAACCAATATGAAATCGGCATGTATGCGGGCGAATGGACCATCCTGATCGCGCTGGGTGATGTCGATGATATCGCCAATGACGATCATGTCGAAATCGGCATCCACGCAGGCGCCGATCCGCTGCGGCTCAGCCCGACCCGCGCGGCGCTGGAATTTGCCACCTATGCGATGGACCCCGATCCCGCCTTCCGCGCCACCACTACGGGAAGCATTGTCGATGGCGTGGTGCTGAGCGATCCGGTGGACGTGCAGTTCCACAGCGTCGTCAACGGCATGTATCTGGTCCGCCCGCTGCGCGATGCCCGCATTCGTGCGACGCTGTCCGCAGAGGGCGTGCTCGACGGCATTCTGGGCGGCTATACGCCCGTTGCGGGCATGTATGATTTCCAGTTCGGCTATCGCAACGGCAAGGATGGCCAGGGCAATCCTTCCGACGAAGCCCGGCGGCTCCAGTCGGCCAATGGAGCGGCGCGGGTGCTGGGGCATACCTGCCAGGGAATGTGGCAATCGCTCCACCAGCTGGCCGATGGCCATCGGGATGCCGATGGGCACTATACCTCGATTTCCACCCAATACCGCTTCACCGCGCAGCCCGCCTTCATCGTCACGCCCGAAGCCGCGCAGGGTGAGGATGGTGAGAATGGCTGATATGGCTGCGCGCCTGCTCACCGGATTTTCCGCCCGCACCAGGCGCCTGCTGGCCTATGCGGCAATTGCGCTGCTGGTGCTGGTGTTTGCGCTGGCGCTGACCGCAGGCGGCGAACCAGAACCGGTTGGCGGGCCGCCGATGGTGCGGCGGCTTACCGAGCAGCAATATCGCAACGCCATCGCCGATATCTTCGCCCCCGATATCGAGATTGCGGGCCGTTTCGAACGCCCTTTCCGCGCACACGGGCTGATCGCGGTGGGCACCGGCATGGCGGGCATCTCGCCGTTCGCGGTCGAGCAATATGAAATCGCCGCGCGGGGGATTGCCGCCAGCGTGCTGGGCGAAGACCGGCGCGGCGCGTTCCTCGATTGCACGCCGGTCGAGCC
>JBGSLI010000413.1:0-2028 GCA_041740775.1 Alteraurantiacibacter sp.
CGGCGAGGCGACGGCAAGGGCGCTGGCGGCGGCGGGCGCGAATGTTGTCGTGGCGGCGCGGCGGACAGACAGACTGGCAAGCCTGGTGGCCGAACTGGGGGAAAATGCGCTCGCAGTGGGCGGCGATGTGGCGGTAGAGGCCGAAGCCTGCGCCATGGTGGAACAGACCATCGCACGTTTCGGGCGGATCGACATCCTGATCAATTCGGCCGGGATCATCGATGCCGGGGGGCTGGAATCGCTCTCGATGGAACAATGGCACCGGGTGATCGACATAAACCTGTTCGGCACCATCCATTGCTGCAAGGCCGCTCAGCCTCACATGAAAGAGCAGGGCCACGGCGATATCGTCAATATCTCGTCCACCGCGGGGCGGCGCGCGGCGGGGCTGATGGGGGCCTATTCCACCAGCAAGTTCGGCCTCACCGGCTTTACCGAAGGGCTGCGGCAGGAAATGGGCGAATATGGCGTGCGGGTGGCGATCATCGAACCGGGCGCGACCGAAACCGGGGTGGCCACGGGCATTTCCGATCCCGCCATGCGCGAAGCCATGCGCCATCACGTATCGCGCGAAGGAGTGATGCAGCCCGATGACATCGCCGAAGCGATCATGTTCATCCTGCGCCTGCCGCGCCGCGCCAATGTGTCGCAAATCCTGATACGCCCGACCGATGACACCAAGCCGTTCTGACGGCCAAATGAGAGAGAGAAGCCATGCCAGCCTATATCGTCTTCATCCGCGAGGAACCGGTAAAGGATGCCGAAGCGCTCGCCGCCTACAGCGCGGCCAACCGCGCCAATACCGCCAGCTTCATGGCCGATTTCGCGCTGAAACCGCTGGCGGTTTACGGCGCGCATGAGGTGCTGGAAGGAGCCGATGCCGATGGCGTTGTGCTGCTGGAATTTCCCACAATGGCGCAGGCGCGCGGCTGGTATGAAAGCCCCGCATATCAGGCGGCGCTGGCAGACCGGCACAAGGCCGCGCATTACCGCGCCATCATGTTTGAAGGAATCTGACCATGAGCGATATCACTCCCCGGATCGGTTTTGTGCCCAAAGACCAATGGACCGACGCAACGCGCGAAGTGTTCGCCTTCTGGGGCGAGCCCGATGCTTGGGAGGAGGGTTCGAAAACCAATGTCCTCAACGTGATGGGCAACCATCCCGATCTGGGCAAGGTGTACAACATCTGGGGCAAGCACTTCCTGATGAACAACACGCTGCCGGTGCGGGTGCTGGAAATCATCGTGCTGCGCGTGGCGGTGCGGGCGAAATCGGCCTACGAATGGCACAATCATGTCGGCTACGGCATGAACGCCGGTCTGACGCTGGAAGAGATCGCCGCGATCCGTGATTATCCTGAAGGCGGCGATTGGAGCGCGGCCGAAGGCGCGGTGCTGACCGCGGTGGACGAGCTGATCGACACGCATTGCATCAGCGATGAAACCTGGGCCCGGCTGGCGGGTGCATTCGATACCAGGCAGCTGATGGATCTGGTGTTCACCACCGGCCATTACGTGATGACGAGCTGGGCGCTGTCTTCCTTCGGAGTGGAGATAGAGGGCGGGGCGGATGCGATCGGCTTCGATCTCAAGACCGCATCGGGCAAGGTGCCGGGCAAGACATTCAAGCCCGGCGAGGCCGAGGACTGGGTCGATAGCCGGGGATATTGAGCGCGTGGCCGAGCAAGCCCCTGTCCGCCCGGATGTCCGCCCCGATGTGCAGGCCTTTCTCGATGCGCTGAAGGCCCATCCGCGCCAGCGCTTCACCCGCCTGATGCTCGCGCTGATCCGGCTGTTGCCCGATAGTGTGATGGCGAAATCGGATTTGCCGGTGGGCGAAATGGCGGTGGACCGGAAGCTGACGATGCGCGGCCCCGGCGGAACGATCCGGCTGCGGCTGTTCGATCCGCGCGCTGAACGCGAGCCCGGCCCCTTGGTGGTGTTCTACCACGGCGGCGGCTTCTGCCTGGGTTCCATCGCCACCCATGCGGGGCTGGCGGCGGAAATCGCCCGCAGCCTCGATCTG
>JBGSLI010000414.1:0-1935 GCA_041740775.1 Alteraurantiacibacter sp.
GTCAGCCCTGCGCCCAGAATGGTCCAGAAGCGCGCGGCTTCGGGCAGGAGGCGGGCGATGGCATGGATGCCCGCTTCGCCCAGCAGTCCGACAAGTCCGCCGAACCCGGCAGGCCAGGAATGATCGCGCGGATCGGTGACCAGCGCGAAGGTGGTGGCCAGCAGCGCCATCGCCAGCAGCAGCATGAACACCGCACGCCACCATTTGCCGTCCCAATGTTCTTCGGCCCCGGCATCGCGCCACAGCTTGCGCGCGGTGACATAGGTGAGCGGCAGGAACAGCAGCGACGCCCAGCCAAAGGCGATCAGCGCCAGATCGGCGGCGACGGCGCCGGGCTTGCCCATCCAGTTTTCCACCACATCGCCGGCTGCGGTGGAAAGCGAAGGGTCGGTCTGGCTGTAGCTGACGAGCGCCAGCGCGAGGAAGGCGGTGAAGCCGAATAGCAGCACCGCGCCCGCCAACTGCGCGCTGCGCGCCAGCGAGCGACGAAAGGCGGCTTTCCAGTCCGCACCGGTCTTGGCGGCCCGCGTGGCCATGTTCGATCCCTTCCTGCTCGTGCGTCCCTTCGCACAGAATCCCACACAGGGACTCGGCGGTCAAGCAAGGACATCCGTCATTGCGAGGAGCCGGAGGCGGAGTCGTGGACGGCCCGCAGGGCCACCGGGCCATCCATCTCCTGACTTTGCTCCCGGAACAACGTTGGGGAGATCGATTGCTTCGCTTCGCTCGCAATGACGAGTTCAGCTGGACAACCCGTCGATCGCCGCCCAACGCTCGCATCGCAGGCGGCGCGCGGTCGCAGGGTTGATCCCGCCCAGCGCGATCACTGGCATTTGTGCCTGCCGCGCAAGGCTATGCCAGCGCAGCGGGCCGAGCACCTTGCCTCCTGGATGAGAATTGGTTGGAAAGACTGGCGAAAGCATCAGCGCATCCGCCTCCACGCGATTCGCCTGCGCAATCTCCCGCATATCATGCGCCGTAGCCACCCGCAGCAGATCAGCGCGGCGGGGAGAAAGCGCCAGCGGGGCACCGTAAATCCCATCTGCTCCCCATTCGCGGGCAGTCAGCGCCGAATCGGCCAGTATCACCAGATGCCCCACCCCCCGCGAAATCCGCGCCAGTTGCCGGTAACGCGCCAGTCGTTCCTCTGGTGGCAAATGGTAATGCCGGTAAACGAATCCCGCCGGCTCCTCCAATTCCCGCAGCCGCCGTTCCAGCACCGCATCATTGCGCGCGTCCGAAAGCAGCCACAGGCGGGGGAGGGACTGGAAAGCCATGTCGGCCACGCTATAGCGCGCGCATGAATGAAAGTGCCACCTCCCGCCTGACAAGGGTCACTACAGAAATCGCCCGCGCCTGCACCCTCGCCCGCCGCGAGCCGGAAGAGGTGACGCTGATCGCCGTCAGCAAGACCCACAGCGTCGAAGAAATCGCCCCGCTGATCGCCGCCGGACAGCGAGTGTTCGGTGAAAACCGGGTGCAGGAAGCGCAGGGCAAATGGCCCGCCTTGCGCGAACAGGCAGCGGATATCGCACTGCACCTTGTCGGCAGCCTGCAATCGAACAAGGCGGACGACGCTGTGCGTCTGTTCGACTGCATCCATTCGCTTGACCGCCCCGGCCTCGTCACCGCGCTGGCCAAAGCCTTCGACAAGGCCGGGCGGCAGGTGCCCTGCTTCGTGCAGGTCGATATCGGGCAGGAAGCGCAGAAGGGCGGCTGCGCGATTGCCGGTCTGCCCGCGCTGCTGGCACAGGCGCGCGGTGCCGATATTCCGCTTGCAGGCCTGATGTGCGTGCCCCCTTTCGGCATCGAGCCTGCGCCCTATTTCGCGCTGCTGGCCAGGCTGGCAGACGATCACGGGCTTGCCGGGCGCAGCATGGGGATGAGCGGGGATTACCCCGCCGCGATCATGCTGGGGGCAACGCATGTGCGCGT
>JBGSLI010000415.1:0-3466 GCA_041740775.1 Alteraurantiacibacter sp.
CCCAGCGCCTGGTTCACGCGGTTTGCGCCATAGCCGCGGCGCAGCAGGTCGCCCGAACGCGCGCGGGCGTAGGCGGCATCGTCGACATAGCCGTTTTCGACGAAGCGTTCGATCAATGCGCCAACCTGCGCCAGACTTTCGGCACGGCTTTCATCCGGTCCCTCGTCCTGCCCTCCCCCGGCCCAGCCGCGCTCGCGCAATTTGCGCGCCAGATAGCTTTCCAGCCTGGCCGCGCTGGTGGAAAACCGCGCGACATAGGCCAGCGCCAGTTCTTCCAGCGATGAAGCCGAAAGCGGCGCGGGAGCGCGCTTTTCCCTGCTCCGATAGGGCCGGTTGCGGCTCATTTGCTGATCATTTGCGCCATCTTGGCCATATTCGTGCCACACTTCCCTTCAAATGGGAAAGATTGTAGCGGTGTCGGCAGAATTTCGACGCCGCTTTTTGATTATGGGAAGCGCCACAAGAGCGCTCAGCAAAAGGGTTCACGCAAGGTTATATGACCGAACTCACCCCCACACCCAATGATTGCCCGCTGCCCCGCCGCCGGTCCGATTTCGCCACCTTCAACGAGGCGATCGACTATGCCGCCCGCAGCGCCAAGGGCCTCAACTTCTACGATCCGCGCGCCGCGCTGGAACGGGTCTATAGCTACCGCGAAATGCGCGAAGATGCGCTGGCCAACGCCCGCCGCCTTGCCGCGATGGGCATTGCCAAGGGAGACCGGGTGGCGCTGATCGCGGAAACCAGCCCGGAATTCACCGCCATGTTCTGCGCCTGTGTCTATGCCGGAGCGTGGCCGGTGCCGCTGCCGCTGCCCACCACTTTCGGCGGCAAGGACAGCTATATCGATCAATTGGGGGTGCAGCTTGCCAGCAGCGATCCCGCACTGCTGCTCTATCCCGGCGAAATCGGCGAGATGGCGGCAATGGCGGCAAAGCGGCAGGGCTGCACAGGCATGGACTGGCAGACCTTTGCCGAGCAGGATGCGCCCGATGTCCGCCTGCCCGAAGCGGGGCCGGAAGATATCTGCTATCTGCAATATTCCAGCGGCTCCACACGTTTCCCCACCGGGGTTGCGGTTACCCATCGCGCGCTGCTGCACAATCTGTATGGCCATGCCACCAGCATGAATATCGGTGAAGGCGATCGCGGGATAAGCTGGCTGCCCCTCTATCACGATATGGGGCTGGTCGGCTGCTTCCTGTCGATGATCGGCAATCAGGTGAGCGCGGATTACCTCAAGACCGAACATTTCGCCCGCCGTCCGCTCGCCTGGCTCGATCTGATCACCCGCAACGGCGGCAATTCCCTGAGCTATTCGCCCACTTTCGGATACGATATCTGCGCCCGGCGGATTTCCAGCCAAAGCCATGTCGCCGAACGCTTCGACCTGTCGCGCTGGCGGCTGGCGGGCAATGGTGCGGACATGATCCGGCCCGATGTGATGCAGCAATTCGTCAACGCCTTTGCCGATGCGGGCTTCAGCGCCAGCGCCTTCACCCCGTCCTATGGTCTGGCCGAAGCCACGCTGGCGGTAACGGTGATGCCGCAGGGCGAAGGCATCCGCGTGGAACTGGTGGAGGAAGAACGCCTGTCGGGAACGCCGCGCAATCTTGCCCGCCCGGCGCGCTATCGCGCCATCGTCAATTGCGGCAGGCCCCTGCCCGATATGGAGGTGGAGATCCGCGGCGAGACGGGCAATGTCCGGGGCGATCACCAGATCGGCAAGGTCTGGTGCCGCGGCCCCAGCGTGATGCATTCCTATTTCCGAGACGAGGCGGCGACGCAGGACTGCCTCGTCCCCGGCGAAGATGGCAAAGGCGCCTGGCTCGATACCGGCGACATGGGCTATATGGCCGATGGCTATCTGTTCATCGTCGGAAGGGCGAAGGACATGATCATCATCAACGGCAAGAACCACTGGCCGCAGGATATCGAATGGGCGGTGGAACAATTGCCCGGCTTCAACCACGGCGATATCGCCGCCTTCGCGATCGAGACCGAGAACGGCGAGGAAGCCCCCGCCGTGCTGGTGCATTGCCGCGTTTCCGACCCCGATGAGAGGATCAGGCTGCGTGACCAGATAGCCGACAAGGTGCGCGCCGTAACCGGAATGGCCTGCGTGGTGGAACTGGTGCCGCCGCGCACTCTGCCGCGCACGTCGTCGGGAAAATTGAGCCGCGCGAAAGCGAAAAGACTGTATCTGTCGGGCGAAATCCAGCCGCTCAAGCTGCTTGAGGCGGCCTGACTTTGCAGATCACGCCAATACCGGCGCGGCGCGTTCGATGATCGCGCGGCTATCAATGGCCGCATCAAATGCACCATAGGCCATGCCGCGATCTGCCAGCCGCAGCGCGCAGAAGGCATCGGCCAGCGGGCTTTCCCATTCGAGCATGACCGCCGCTTGCGCCGCCAGCGCCGCGCGTTCGACGACCAGCCTTGCGGTGCTTTCCTGCGCCTGCGCCAGATCGAGGCGCGCGAACCATGCATCATAGGTGCTGTTCTTGC
Source organism: Alteraurantiacibacter sp. (assembly GCA_041740775.1). GTDB lineage: Bacteria > Pseudomonadota > Alphaproteobacteria > Sphingomonadales > Sphingomonadaceae > Alteraurantiacibacter. Next base: position 2,509 of record JBGSLI010000415.1, read on the forward strand.
CCCGCTGCGATGCCAGAAACGCCTGTAGCGCCTCCCCCGCCTCCGGCTCGCGGCGCAGCGCGCGCAGCACATCGAGCGCGATGACATTGCCCGACCCTTCCCAGATCGCATTGAGCGGCGACTGGCGGAACAGGCGCGGCATCGGCCCGTTCTCGACATAACCGCCGCCGCCGAGCGCTTCCATCGCCTCGTAAGCCACGCCCGGCGCGCGCTTGCACACCCAGTATTTGGCGATCGGGGTGAGCAGGCGGCTGAGCGCATCGCCCGCGTCGAAACTGTGTGCCAACCGCATCCCCAGCATGGTCGCCGCCTCGCTCTCCAGCGCCAGATCGGCCAGCAAGGATGCCATGGCGGGCTGATCGACCAGGCGTTTCTGGAAGGCGCTGCGATGTTGGCAATGCCAGATCGCCTGCGCCACCCCTGCGCGCATCAGCGCCGCCGATCCCAGCACGCAATCGAGCCTCGTGTGCTGGACCATCTGGATGATCGTCGCCACCCCGCGCCCTTCCGGCCCGACCCTTTGTGCCAGCGCGCCGTGATATTCGACTTCGGACGAGGCATTCGAGCGATCTCCAAGCTTGTCCTTCAGCCGGATCACCCTGAAACCGGGATTGCGGGAGCCGTCGGGCAGCCAGCGCGGCAGCAGGAAGCAGGTCAGCCCGCCCTCCGCGTAGGCGAGCGTCAGGAAGGCATCGCATATCGGTGCCGAACAGAACCACTTGTGCCCATGGAGCGCGAACCAGCCCCCATCTCCGGTGGGTGTGGCACGCGAGGTGTTGGCGCGAAGGTCCGAACCGCCCTGCTTCTCGGTCATCGCCATGCCGATCGTGACCCCGGCCTTTTCGCCCGCCGGGCGCACGGCGGGATCATAGCGGGCGGCGGTTATCCGGGGCACCCATTCGTCCGCCACCGCCTGTTCGGCCCGCAGCGCCGGAACCGCGGCATAGGTCATCGTCAT
>JBGSLI010000416.1:0-5002 GCA_041740775.1 Alteraurantiacibacter sp.
GGGTGGCGTGGGGGTGGGCATTGGCCTGCGTGGGCGCGCCGTGGGTGGCCCAGCGGGTGTGCGCAATGCCCACTTCGCCCGCCGCCGGATGGCGTTCCAGTTCCTGCACCAGATTGGCCAGCTTGCCTTCCGCCCGGCGGCGCACCAGCTCGCCGTCGCTGATGGTGCAGATCCCCGCGCTGTCATAACCGCGATATTCCATCCGCCTGAGGCCATCGACAAGGCGCTGCGCCACGGGCTGATGGCCGACGATACCGATAATTCCGCACATGGAGGTTTGGCTTTCGCTAGAGGATATAGGGGACGCGGATGCCGGGCATTTCTGCCGGGAAATCCCGGGTGTTTCTTGTGATCAGAACGCGACCACGGGTGAGAGCAGTGGCCAGGATTATGGCGTCGGTCGCTTTCAAACGCGCTCGTTCGCGGCGCAATGCAGCGGCGCGCCGGGCAATTTCAGCATCGAGTTCGTCGATACCAAAGCCCGACATCAGCTTCTCGGCGCGAACCAGACCCTCACCCTCACCCTTGGACATCACCTCGATCCACACCGCCCGGCTGATCCACGCGGTAGCGCCGAAACTGGTAGCCCGTTCCATTTCCGCGCGCGCAGGCAGCAGACCGGCCAGCGCGTCGATCACGATATTCGAATCGAAGCTGAAGCCGCTCACGGGCGCGGCGGGAATTTGGGTTCGGGATATTTGCCTGCGATCATAGCGAGGTAGATTTGCCGCTGGCGATCATCTTCCGCATCGAAGAGATCGGGAAATTCGGCTTTCACCTCTTCGTAGTCATCGTCCCACGGACGCGTCGACCCGGCTCGCTCGCGGCGCTGCCACTCGACCGAATCACCGATATCGACGCGGTCCTTCCACGCGCCAAAGCCGATCTCGAGCCAATCCTTGTTATCCGCAGGCTTCTTTTCAGCCCGATAATCGGCAACCGCTTCCCGCAGTACCGCTGCGCGCGACTTGCCCTGCTTGGCGGCGAGCTTATCCAGCCACTCGATATCGTCATCGGGCAGATCGGCGAGGATACGGGTCATTGATATACTGATATCATATCATGATATCATTGCAAGCGCAGAGATTGTCCACTTTGCCTTCGGCGTGTCAGTGCAGGAAATTGGTATCGACAAATGTATGCGCGAATTGCACCGGATCAGGCTCTTCGCCGCTTTCCTGGATAAACCTGATGCGGCCCTTTTGCCAGACGTCGATAATGGCCGCCTCCATTCCTTCAGGAAACTGCATCCTTCGCGCCACGATCTCGCGCCAGTTTCCCTGCTCGCCATAGGTTTCGCGAAAGAACGGCTCTGCCTGGGTCAACCAGTCCAGATTGGCCTGATCGAGCGCCCCTATGGCTGCAAGGACATAGGAATCGAGCAGGCGCAGGAAGGGTTTGCCCGCATAGCGGTCGCTCACTTCTTTTCCGCCTGTTTCTTCTTCTTCATCGCATCGTGGAACCGGTCTGCCCAGCCCGGCTTCACCAGCTGTTCGGCACGCACCATGCGCAATTCGCCATCCGCCACGTCGCGGCTGATCGCGCTGCCCGCCGCCACGATCGCGTCCGCGCCGATCCTGACCGGCGCGATCAGCGAGGAGTTGGAGCCGATGAATGCGCGTGGGCCGATCTCCGTCCTGTGCTTGAAGTATCCGTCATAATTGCAGGTGATGGTGCCCGCGCCGATATTCGCGCCCTCGCCCACGCTGGCATCGCCGATGTAGCTGAGGTGGCTGGCCTTCGCCCCCTCGCCCAGCGTGGCGTTCTTCACCTCGACGAAATTGCCCACCTTGCTGCCCGCCTCCAGCACCGCGCCGGGGCGCAGGCGGGCATAGGGGCCGACTTCGACATTTGCGCCCACGCGCGCGCCTTGCAGATGGCTGAAGGCACGGATCACCGATCCCGTGGCCACGCTGACGCCGGGGCCGAATACCACATTGGGTTCCACCACCACATCGGCGGCCAGATCGGTATCCCAGCTGAAGAACACCGTTTCGGGCGCACGCAGGGTGACGCCCGCCGCCATCGCCTCTTCGCGCTTGATTGCCTGCCATTGCGCCTCGGCCGCCGCCAGTTCGGCGCGGCTGTTGATGCCGATGACTTCACCGGCCCGTTCGGCGCTCACCACCGCGCAATGGCGCCCGTCGGCAATGGCGATGTTGACGATATCGGGAAGATAATATTCGGCCTGCGCATTGTCGTTCGAAACGCGGGAAAGCAACGCGAACAGATCTTCCGCGCGCGCCGCCAGCAGGCCCGAATTGCACAGCGTGCAGGCGCGTTCCTCCTCGCTGGCGTCTTTCCATTCGACCATCTTCACGATCCGCCCCTGCTGCGCGATCACCCGCCCGTATCTCAGGGGGTCTTCCGGCACGAAGCCCAGCACCACCGCGGCGGGGGCATCGGCTGCGTTCAGCCGGTCGATCATCGCGCGCATGGTGGCGGCAGAAACGAAGGGCACATCGCCATACAGCACCAGCACATCGCCCGCAAAGCCCGCCAGCGCCTCAGCCGCCTGGCTCACCGCATGGCCGGTGCCCAACTGGGGTTCCTGCACCGCGAAATCGCTCCGCCCCTCCAGCCGTTCCTGCAATTGCTCGCGCGCCTCGCCGACGATGGTGACCAGCCTTTGCGGCTCCAGCGCTGCCACGCTCGCCAGCAGATGTTCGATCATCGGCCGTCCGCCGATTTCGTGCAGCACCTTGTGGCGGGCGCTGTTCATACGGGTGCCCTTGCCCGCGGCAAGGATGACGGCGGCGATCGGTCTTTCACTCATGGGCTGCGCCATGCCACCATTCGATTGCAGTTTCCATACGCCTGCCCCACATGGCCCCTCGATGAAAGACTTTCCCTTCGATATCGTCCTGTTCGATCTTGACGGAACGCTGGTGGATACGGTGCCGGACATCGCCCTGGCCCTTAATCACGGAATGCAACTGCACGGCCTCGCACCATTTGGGGAAACCGAGGTGCGCGGAATGGTGGGGGGCGGCCTGCCCAGTCTCGTTGCCAAAGCGCTGGAAATTCGCGAGAAGGGCACGGAGAACCGGCAGGAAACCCTGGACGCTGTTCGCCAATTCTACGAAGCCAATGTGGCGAACCAATCCCGGCCCTACGAAGGTGTTCTGGCCGCACTTTCCAGCTTGAGGGAACTGGGAGCCAGCCTCGCGGTCACCACCAACAAGCCCGAACGGCCCGCCCTGCTGCTGCTGGAAGCGCTGGAAATGGGCCATTTTTTCCGCGCGGTGATAGGCGGCGATACTCTGACGGGAGACCGCAAGAAGCCCGCCCCGGACATGTTACATGAAGCGATCGGGCGATGTGGGCGCGGCCAAGCCGTGCTGGTCGGCGATTCCCGCTTCGATGCGGAGGCGGCGGTCAATGCCGGCATTCCCTGCGTGCTTTATACGCCCGGCTATCGCAACGAACCGCTTGCGGGCATTCCTCATGCCTTGTCCATCGACCATTTTGGCGAACTCGTGGCGGCGCTCGAAACACTTGCCCCGCCATCATGAATTTTGCGGCCTGATCGGGCCATGCCGCGGCGCATGATGTAGCCGCGCTCCCATCCCGGCCGGATGAAAGTAATGGCCATGTCAGCGGTTGGCGAAACTGCGATCGGACCCGCAAATGGTCCAATACGGGCCTGTTGCATGGCCGGACGGGTTTACGAAGAACTTCAATTCCTTCAAGCATCTTGCTTCACAAAGGAAATGGCAGGGGCGATAGGATTCGAACCTACGACCCTCGGTTTTGGAGACCGATGCTCTACCAGCTGAGCTACACCCCTGCAGGGAGGTGCGCCTCTATAACGGCCCGTGCGCAATGGCAAGCGACGACATGCGCGCAGGCTGCTACAATGGCGCAATGCATTCGCCCGCGCCGAAAATCATCCCGCCGGATATCCTCCTGCTCGCCTATCGCAGCGGGGTTTTCCCGATGGCCGATTCGCGCGAGGATACAGAAGTGTTCTGGGTCGAGCCGCGCAGCCGCGCGATCCTGCCGCTGGACGGCTTTCGCTGTTCGCGCTCGCTGGCAAAACTGCTCGGGCAGGACCGGTTCGAGGTTCGGGTGGACGGCGATTTCGGCGCGGTGATCACTGCCTGCGCGCAGCCGCGCACAGACCATCCCGAAACCTGGATCAGCCACCGGATCGAGGCGAGCTATCGCAACCTCCACCGCCACGGCCATGCGCACAGCATCGAATGCTGGCGGGGCGGTGCGCTGGTGGGCGGGCTTTACGGCGTAGCCTTCGATCGGGTGTTCTGCGGCGAAAGCATGTTCGCCCGCGAAGGCAATGCCAGCAAGGTCGCGCTCGCCTGGCTGGTGGCGCTGATGAAGCGCGCCGGTTTCACGCTGCTCGATTGCCAGTTCATGACCGGGCATCTGGCGTCATTGGGGGCGGTGGAGATCGCGCGCGATCGCTATCAGAAATTGCTCGCCGAAGCCATTTCGCTCCCGCCGCTGTTTCCGCTGCCCCTGGCGCTGCGCGCGCTGCGTCAGGAATCGGCGGAAGGCGGTGCCGCCGCTTCTTCCTCGCCCGGAAAGCGCATCGCGCAATCCTTCAGCCAGACATCGTAGATCGGGTGTTCCATCACATTGAGGCTGGGCGATTCCCTGAACAGCCAGCCTGAAAAGATGCGATACCACTGCGGTTCGGATTCGCCACCGCGTCGTTCGTTGACGAGCACCTGGACAAAGCCGCCGGTCATCTGCCGATCTTCCCACGGCGCGGTGCGTTCGCAGGCGGAAAGGCGGATGATGACATCGTCGATCCGCCGCGATTCGCCCGGATACATCTCGATTTCGCGGGTGATGTTGTTGCGCTTGTTGACAAGGCCGATGGTGGCCAGCCGTTCACCCATCAGCGTGCCGATGCCCTGCGACAGCGCGCCATCGGGCGGGGCCAACGGCTCGGCCTGCAATTCATCGGGGATTTCGGTCTGTTCGGCCTGCGGCGCGGGCGGCGCATTGTCGCAGGCCCCCCAGAACCAGCGCCGGC
>JBGSLI010000417.1:0-2150 GCA_041740775.1 Alteraurantiacibacter sp.
GGCGAGCTGATCGCCGGGCAGGGGCCGGGAAAATGGCTGCGCCCGTGCGAATTGTTTGCCGCCGACGGCGCGGTGTATCTGCCCGCAATCCATCGTGACGGCGCGCCGGGCACGATCAAGGCATTCCGCGATCCCGCGTGGTTCCGCGATCCCGCCGACGGCGCGCAATATCTGCTGTTCACCGGCAGCGCGGGGTGGAGCGATGACGCCTTCAACGGGCTGGTGGGGCATGCCGCATGGACCGGAGAGGCATGGCAATTGCGCCCGCCGCTGATCGAGGCGGTGGGGGTCAACAACGAACTCGAACGCCCGCACATGCTGGTGCGCGACGGGCTGTATTACCTGTTCTGGTCGACCCAGCGGCACACCTTTTCGACCAGCGTGGTGGCCGGGCCCAACGGGTTATACGCCGCCTTTGCCGAGCGGTTCGGCGGGCCGTGGTCGCCGGTGAACAATGGCGGGCTGGTGGCCGCCAACCCCGCCGCCGAGCCGACCCAGAGCTATAGCTGGTGGGTGCTGGGCGAGGGCGAAGTGTGGAGCTTTGTCGATCTGTGGGGGATGGAAGGACGCGCCCTGGCCGATCATCCCGAACTGGCGCGGCAACAGTTCGGCGGCACGCCCGCTCCGCGCTTCCAGCTGGAATTTGCCGGGCCGCGCGTCTCGATCGAGGGGCAGGGGTAAGTTCAGGCGCTGGCGCGTTCCACCAGTTCGGGTGCCATCACCAGCGATTGGCACTGTTCGCCCGCCAGCCGCTGCATCAGCAGCCGCACCATTGCCGCCGCGCCTGCCGGAATATCCTGACGGATTGTGGTCAGTTGCGGAACCGTGTGGCGGGCCAGCGGCAGATCGTCGAAGCCGATCACCGCCACATCATCGGGCACCTTGATGCCGCGCGTGTCCAATTGCCTTATGGTGGCCATGGCGATGGCATCGGATGCCGCCACCACTCCGTCGATATCGCCTTCCAGCCCGGCCAGACCAACCGCGATCTCGTCGGTCATCTCGTCGATCGAAAGGTGGATCGGCACGTGCCGCAGGCTGGCCCCCTGGCCGAAGGCGGCAACCGCGTCCTGCGCTCCGCGATAGCGTTCGGCGATCTCGATGCCGGTGGTATCGCCAAGAAACGCCAGCGCGCGGTGCCCCTTGGCCAGCAGGAACCGCGCCGCGGCATGGCCGCCAGCGTGATTGTCCGTTCCCACCGAACAATGCACCTGCCCGGCCTGGTGGCAGCCCCACACCACCAGCGGGGCGTAATCGCGCGCCACCTGTTCGATCTTGGAAAACTGGTCGGACTGGCCGATCATCAGCACGCCGTCCACCATGCCCGAATTGACGATCCGGTCGAGCCAGTCGGGATCGTCCTGCGGGATCGCGCGGCTGAGCATCAGATCATATCCGCTTTCGGTGAGTTCATCCGCCAGCGCGCCCAGCAAAGTCATGAAGAAGGGATCGGAAATGTGCTGCCGCCGGTCATGCCCCAGCGGGATGACCACCGCGATGACGCCGGTTTTCTGCCGCCGCAGCTTGCTCGCCATCTGGTTGACCTGAAAGCCGTGCTGGCGGGCCAGTGCCTGGATATGTTCGCGGGTGCGGGCATTCACCACCGATTTATTGGCCAGCGCGCGCGATACGGTGCCCGCGGAAACCCCCGCGATCTTCGCCAGTTCGGCAATATTGCGCACACGCCTTGGCGGCGGTGCCGATCTATCCGGAATCTGCTTGTCTTCGCCCATGGTTGCCCATGCTTTAGCCGAGTTTCCCGAAAAGAACACCGGGGATATTGCAATCGATTGCTAAGGCGTTAAGCGCATCCTTGCGATATCCGCAGGCTCGGGAAGGGGAATGGGATGCGGCCCCGTTATCATTATACGGCAAAGGCCAACTGGCTGAGCGATCCCAACGGGCTGGTTCACGATGGAGCGGCCTGGCACATGTTCTATCAGTATAATCCGCGCGGCGAGGATTGGGGCGATATGTCGTGGGGCCATGCGGTGAGCACGGACCTTGCCCACTGGCGCGAACTGGCCCCGGCGTTGCTGGCAGATGATCGCGAGATGATTTTTTCGGGCAGTGCGGTAATCGATGCGCAAGGCAGCGCCGGTCTGGGGCGCGGTGCGATGGTGGCGCTCTACACCGCCTGCGCGCGCGGG
>JBGSLI010000418.1:0-4136 GCA_041740775.1 Alteraurantiacibacter sp.
TCGGCCTTCGCGCGATAGGCCAGCTCACCCGTCAGCGCGGTGGCCAGATTGTGCGAATGGATATGTTCGCCGATAGCCGCCGCCTGGGTCATCCGCCCGATACCGGCCCCGTATCGGTACACCGTTTCGCCCTTTGCAAAGCGGCGCAGCGCGAATTTGTGACCCGCCGTTATCGCCTCCGCCAGCGTGACCGGCGTTGCACCCAGCCGCACCGTTTCGCCCGCCGTCAGATCGCGCATGGCCACTGCCACACCATCGGCGGGATGCGCGCACAAGGCATCGGGCATGGCGGCGCTGATCATCTACGCAGCTTACCGCTCCCGCAACGCAACCGCAAGCCGATCACCCGCACGCAGAATGCCGGAATTGCGTGATTGATACCGGTTACCGATTGGTCGAATGTGCAGCGCCTGGCAGCTGCATCGCGCAACCTGATTGCGGCTGCGGAGCGAAGGCGAACGCTACAAAGCGTCGCCATTCTTTACAACGAAAGTTCACGTTGAACTTTGGGTAACCATCGTCTGCCGCACAAACCCGCGCTTTGACCAAACTGGCACGGGCTGTGCAATGTTACTGGCGTATACAAGGTCTTCGATAGAGGCGGGGCTGTCCATATGGTCCCCAACCAGTCTCCCGGCTCCGCCTCCCCGACCTTGCTCCCGCGATAAAACCAGCCCTACCGCCGATTGGCCCAAGGTTCATCGGTGCGGTTCACCGCCATCGCGCCGGCATAGGGGCGGCACAGGCCCAGCGCATCAGCGGCATCACCTTCCAGCCATGTCTCCCACGCCTCGCGCGGAAGGATAACGGGCATCCGGTCATGCACCGGGCGGACCCATTCGTTCGATGACGTCATAACCATCGTATAGGCGCGGCCCCATTCTGCGGTATCGCGCCACAGGCCAGCCATGGCGAACAGCGGGATATGCGGCGGGTCAGCAGGTGGAGAAAACCAGGTCCGGGTCATGCGCCCGCGTTGGCCCTCTGCCTCGGCAAAGGCGGAAACCGGGATCAGGCAGCGCCGGGCCTGAAAAGCAGCGGACCAGAACGCGCCCTGCAATTTGTCTGCCCGCGCATTGTTGACCGGGCGGGGCTTCAGCATCTGGCCTTTTGCGCCCCTTTGCGCGAGCGGAAAGCCCCACACCATCTGCTGCAACGCGCCCTGCGCCAGCACCATGCCGGGATAGCCGGGATAGACCATTTCGGGCGCGTTCGTGCGGCTGGTAGCGGACAAATCCTGCGCCAGATCAGCGAAGAAATGCGCAACCTCGTCCACGCTTTGCGACATCCTGTAGAGGTTGCACATAAAGTCTGCCCCTATTGCGCGCCGTCCGCCGCGCCTGCGCGCACAGGCGGGGCGATCATGCCGTCTGCCAGTCGCCAGACGACATCGCCCGTCTGCACCTCCAGGCCCATCGGCAGGAGGCGCGAAAGGAAGGCGTGGACCGGCGTGGGCGCATCGCCATCATGGCGGGTGACATAGGTTGCGCTCACCCGGTCGGGATCGGCGGCATCCCACACAGCCACTTCGCAACTGTCGGTAATGCGCTCGGGCGTGCCTTGCATTCCGAAGCGGTCGAACCCCACGCGATAATGGCGGCCGAGCGGGATTGCGCCATCTTCCACCGGGCCGTTCAGTACATAGGCATCGAAGGTGCCATCCTCGCGCGGGGGCAGGACGATGGTGGCAAAGGTGACCGCGCGCCCCATCTCGCCATCGTCGAGGCAAATGGCCGCATCGCCCGATGCCAGCACCGCGCGCGGGGCGAAATAGCGCGCTTGCGCCATCGCCGAGGCCGCGCCTTCGAGCGGGGGAATGGTGTTGGCAGGGTGGATCGTTTCGCTGAGCAATTGCCCTTGCGCAATCTCGTATTCGGCCAGCGCGAGCCAGACGGCTTCCTCCCCTTCCCCCCGCCGCCCGACGATCACCGCGCGCCACACACCAAGGTCTTGCGTGGGAAAAGCGATCGCGCCCTGATAGACGGGGCCGGGCGCGCCGCCTGTCATTCCCGCATATTGCCGCTGCGCGATCGCCACCGCGGCCTGCACATCACCCATCAGAAGGGCAATCTCTTCCGCCTCGCGCGCGGCCTGCGAACGCGCGGCGAGATCGGGGATGTCCTGCGCCAGCGATGGTGCGGGCAGGCTGCTCGTGAAAATGGCGATAGCGGGCAGAATGGCGGAAAGGATGCGGATCATGTCGGCTCCGGTCAATACTACCCGGCCCGCCTATGGCAATGCGCCTGAACGAAAACGGACCGCCCGTGGCGGCCCGCATGATCCCGGCGTTTCAGGGGCGATGAAGGATCAATCTTCGGCCTTGGCCACCGCTTTTTCGTCCATCAGCGTCTGCAATTCGCCCGCCTCGAACATTTCCATCATGATGTCGCTGCCGCCGACGAATTCGCCCTTCACGTACAGCTGCGGGATGGTGGGCCAATCCGAAAAGGCCTTGATGCCCTGGCGAACTTCCATGTCCTGCAACACGTCCACGCTGTCAAAGGCGACCTTGCAGTGGTCGAGAATCGCCACCGCGCGGTTGGAAAAGCCGCACTGCGGAAACAGTGGAGTGCCTTTCATGAACAAGACGACATCGGCACCGTTCACGATTTGCGAAATGCGTTCATTGGTTTCGGACATGGTTCCCACCACCGCAGTTGATCATTGCGCTATGAATTGGGAACGCCGGTGTGCAGTTGCAAGGCGTGGAGTTCGCCGCCCATGCGTCCGCCCAGCGCGGCGAACACCAGCTTGTGCTGCTGCACGCGGCTCTTACCCGCAAACTGCGCGGAGATGACGCGCGCCTGCCAGTGATCATTATCATCGGCCAGCGCGGTGATTTCCACCTCGGCATCGGGCAGGGCGGATTTGATCAGCGCTTCGATCTGTTCGGCGGGCATGGGCATGGATCAGGATTCGCTCATCAACTGGCGCCGGGCTTCGATCATCAATTCGTCCAGCTTGGCGCGCACGGTGGCTTCTTCCACATCGCAGCCCGCGCTGGTGAGATCGCCCACCAGCTTGCGGATCACGTCCTCGTCGCCCGCTTCCTCGAAATCGGCCTGCACCACCGCTTTCTTGTAAGCCTCGGTTTCTTCCGGAGTAAGCTGCATCAGGCCCGCCGCCCATTGGCCCATCAGCCGGTTGCGGCGCGCGGCCACGCGGAAGGCGGTTTCCTCGTCCATCGCAAATTTGGCCTCTTCGGCGCGTTCGCGGTCCTTGAAATCGGTCATCAACTTGCTCCTGAAAAGTTCTTGTGCGCGAATTAGGCCGGGCCGGATCAGGCCGCAACACCTGTTCCGCGTGCCAGCCACGGATGCATCCCGGCGATCCGCGCTTCGTAACCGGCTATGGCATGGTCGCGCGACAGCGTCAGTCCGACCTCGTCCAGTCCTTCCATCAGGCAGGCCTTCCGAAAGGGGTCGATTTCAAAGATGAAACGATCCTGAAACGGGGTGGTGACCGATTGCGCATCCAGATCGATGGCGATCGGATCGGTTTGCGCCACTTCCAGCAACCGGTCCACCGCTGCCTGCGGCAGTGCCACGGCAAGGATGCCGTTCTTGAACGCATTGCCCGCAAAGATATCCGAAAAGCTGGGCGCGATCACCGCGCGGATGCCCAGATCGCGCAGCGCCCAGGCGGCGTGTTCGCGGCTGGAACCGCAGCCGAAATTGTCGCCCGCCACCAGGATCGGCGCGCGGGAAAATTCGGGCCGGTCGAAGACATTGCCTGGTTCGTCCGCCCGCACCGCCTCGAACGCGCCCTGACCCAGCCCTTCGCGGCTGATCGTCTTGAGCCAGCGCGCGGGGATGATGAGATCGGTATCGACATTCTTGCGCCCGAACGGGATCGCCCGCCCTTCCACCGCGCGCAGAGCGTCCATCAATCGGTCTCCGGCTTCTCGCCGCTGGGAATAGGGCCGGGCTGCGCGGGCTCGCTATTCTTCTTGCGCCTGTTCACATAAAGCAGGGCGGCGGCCACCGCCGCCGAACCGATGGCACCTGCCGCAATGGCTGCCTTGCCGGAAGTTTTCTTGGTCATATGTCCTCAATGCTCCTGCAAGGCAGGGGTTTCAAGATAGTCGCGCACATCGGCCAGCCGTCCGGCCACCGCCGCTGCTGCCGCCATCGCCG
>JBGSLI010000419.1:0-2227 GCA_041740775.1 Alteraurantiacibacter sp.
GCAGGCTCCAGTCGTTGATCTGCACCACCAGCGCGATGTGGCGGGCGGCATCGGCGGCGGCGGTGCCCATCGGCACAGCAGTGGTGATGATCCCGAACTCGCCTTCGAAATCGATTCCCAGCGCCTCATCCGCCATCACCACGTCTTCTGTTGGGCCGTAGAATTTGTTCGACACGCCCTGATACATCAGCGGCCAGTCCACCGCCGGCTTGTCCACCCCGATCACCTTGTCCATCAACGCGCCGTGGCTGGCATAGACCGAACCATCGAGCCACTGCCAGGCGCGCGGCAGCGGAGCGGTGACGCGCGCCATGTCCAGCGGATCGGGGAAAGCGGTGATGGCGCGCAATTGCGGCTCTGCCACATCCCATTGTTCCAGCGCCTGTTGCAAGGTCCTGACCGGCGCCGGCGCGCAGCTTGCGCCATCGGGCGATACCACCACCAGCCGCCCATCGGGCGTGCCATCGATCAGCGTGGCCAGACGCATGCGAAATTCTCCCTCGGTTCTCTTTATCCGCCCGCTACCGGTGCGCGGGCGAGGCAACAATGGCATTCAACCGATAGGATAGCATCGATAACATGCGTTGGTCGCCCGCCGCCGCATCGGGCATTGGCCGCGCCAGCCAATCACACAGCGACCGAGGGATATCATGGCCATCTGGCTGAAGCGCGGGGCAACCGCAGAAGCAAAGCGCGACGCGGACCGCAAGGTGCGCGATATCGTGGAAGCGGCACTGGCCGAGATCGAGGCGCGCGGCGACGATGCGGTGCGCGAAATGAGCGTGAAATTCGATAATTGGGACCGCGAGGATTATCGCCTCAGCCAGGCCGAGATCGACAATTGCGTGGCCCGGCTTACCCCCGCAGGAACGCAAGGATATCGAATTCGCGCAGACGCAGGTGCGCAATTTCGCGGAGATTCAGCGCGCCAGCATGACCGATGTTGAAGTGGAAACGCTGCCCGGCGTGGTGCTCGGGCACAAGCATATTCCGGTCAATGCGGCGGGCTGTTACGTGCCCGGTGGCAAATATCCGCTGCTGGCTTCTGCGCATATGAGCGTGATTACCGCCAAGGTGGCAGGCGTTTCCCGCGTCATCACCTGCGCCCCGCCGTTCGACGGCAAGCCCGCCGACAAGATCGTGGCGGCGCAGGCGATGGCAGGCGCCGATGCGATCTATGCGCTGGGCGGCATTCAGGCGATCGGCGCGATGGCGCTGGGCACGCAGAGCATTGCCGGGGTGGATATGCTGGTGGGGCCGGGCAATGCCTTTGTGGCAGAAGCCAAGCGGCAATTGTTCGGCCGCGTGGGGATCGATCTGTTCGCCGGGCCGACCGAGACGATGGTGATTGCCGACGAGAGCGTGGACGGCGAATTGTGCGCCACCGATCTTCTGGGGCAGGCCGAACACGGCCCCGAAAGCCCCGCCATCCTCATCACCAATTCTGAAAAGCTGGCGCGTGACACCATGCGCGAGGTTGAGCGGCTGCTGGCGATCCTGCCCACCGCCGATTACGCCCGCCCCGCGTGGGAGAATTTCGGCGAAGTGGTTGTGTGCGACAGTTACGAGGAAATGCGGCAGGTGGCCGATGATTACGCCAACGAACACGTGCAGGTGATGACGCAGGACCCGGACTATTTCCTCAGGCACATGACCAATTACGGCGCGCTGTTCCTGGGGCCGCGCACCAATGTTTCCTATGGCGACAAGGTGATCGGCACCAATCACACGCTGCCCACGAAAAAGAGCGCGCGCTATACCGGTGGGCTGTGGGTGGGCAAGTTCCTCAAGACCTGCACTTACCAGAACGTGCTGACCGACGAGGCGACCACGCTGGTGGGCGAATATTGCAGCCGCTTGTGCGCGATGGAAGGCTTTGCCGGGCACGGCGAACAGGCCAATATCCGCGTGCGCCGCTATGGCGGGCGCAACGTGCCCTATGCCGGTGCGGTGGAACCGAGCGCGGAGACTTCTGCAGAGGCTGGGGCAGAGGCTGGGGCGTGAGAAACTGTTCCGTCATTGCGAGCGGCGCAGCTGCGGGGCAATCCAGTCCTGCCGCAGCGCTTTCGAGCAGGTGTCGGGACTGGATTGCTTCGTCGCTTCGCTCCTCGCAATGACGGTGGATGGGTTATGATTCTCCCGCAAACCCCCTCTTTCCGGTTCGACGGCAGGCGTGCGCTGGTAACCGGGGCGGGACGCGGCATCGGATTTGCCGCCGCCGCCGCGC
>JBGSLI010000420.1:0-4468 GCA_041740775.1 Alteraurantiacibacter sp.
GATCCGGCTGCTTGCGGGGCTGCTGCGACCCTTCGCCGGGACCGTGCAGCGCGAGGGCGCGATAGCGCTGGTGGATGAGCGTCCGGCATTGGACGAACACCTGCCGCTGGGCCATGCATTGGGCTTTTGGCGCGCCCTGGACAAGAGAGGCTTGCTTGCCCAGGAAAGCATCGGTAATCGTCTCGGCCTCCACGACCTGCTGGACGTGCCGGTGCGCTACCTTTCCACCGGCCAGCGCAAGCGCGCTGCGCTTGCCCGGCTGATCGGGCAGGCCGCGCCGATCTGGCTGCTCGATGAGCCATTGAACGGCCTCGATATCGCCGGGGTGGCGCTGGCAGAAGCGCTGGTGGCCGAGCATTGCGCCGAGGGCGGCCTCGCAGTGATCGCCAGCCACCAGCCATTTACCCTGCCTGCCCTGGAACGGCTCGATCTGGCGAGCTTTTCCGCATGATCGTGCTCACGCTGCTGAAGCGCGATCTCGCGCAACTGCTGCCCGGATCGGCGCGCGGCAATTCGCTGCTGCCGCTGCTGTTCTTCCTCGCCGTGGCGATGCTCTATCCCTTTGCCGTGGGGCCGGAGCCGGAACTGCTGGCGGTCACCGGCGGCGGTGTGATCTGGGTTGCCGCGCTGCTCGCCGCGATCCTGCCATTGGACCGGTTGCTCGCTCCTGATGTGGAAGGCGGCTTCTTCGACCAATGGGCCTTGCGAGGGATAGCGGAAGAGGTGGTGGTGGCGGTGCGGCTGCTGGCGCACTGGCTCAGCTTCGGGCCGTTCATCATGCTCGCCGCCCTGCCCGCCAGCGCGCTGGTGGGGATCGAAGGGGAGACCTTGCGCGCGGTGGAACTGGGCCTGCTGGCAGGAACGCCGGGGCTGGCCGCAATCGGGATCATCATCGCCGCCGTCACCGTGGGGCTGAAAGGCAGCGCGGCGCTTTCGGGCCTGCTGGTGATCCCGCTGGCGGTGCCGCTGCTGATCTTCGGCGCGGGTTCGCTTTCCACCGGCGGCGAAGGGGGCCTCGCACTGACCGGGGCGATCAGCCTGGTGCTGGTGGCGATTGCGCCATTTGCGGGCGGCGCGGCGATCAGGGCAGCGCGGGAGGGATAGGAAAGGATGAATCACATGCAGAAACGCAATCTGGGCGGACTGGAAGTTTCCGCCATCGGATTTGGCACGATGAGCTTTGCCGGGGCCTATGGCGATGTGATCGACGAGGCAGATGCAATCGCCACCATTCGCGGTGCCTTCGACCGGGGTATCACAATGTTCGATACCGCCGAAGCCTATGGCCCCTGGACCAATGAGGAACTGGTGGGCAGGGCGCTCGCCCCGATCCGCGACGAGGTGGTTATCGCCAGCAAATTCGGCTGGCACATCGATCCGGCCACCCGCCAGCGCGAAATGCGCCTGAACAGCCGTCCCGATCACATCGTCCGCGTGGTCGATGCGATGCTGGCGCGGCTCGGCACCGACCGGATCGACATTCTCTACCAGCACCGGGTCGATCCCGATGTGCCGATAGAGGATGTGGCAGGCGCGGTGAAAGGGCTGATCGAAGCGGGCAAGGTGAAGCATTTCGGCCTGTCCGAAGCTGCCGCAGCCACCATCCGCCGCGCCCATGCGGTGCAGCCAGTGGCAGCGGTGCAGAGCGAATATTCGCTTTGGACGCGCGACCCCGAAGCCGAAGTCCTGCCAGTTTGCGCCGAACAGGGCATTGGCTTTGTGCCCTTCGCCCCGCTCGGCGCGGGCTTCCTGACCGGAAAAATCGCCGCCGACAAACCCTTTGCCGAAGGCGATTTCCGCAATCACTCCCCGCGCTTCACACCTCAAGCGCGCGCCGCCAATATGGCGCTGGTGGATTTGCTGCGCGGCATTGCTGCGGAAAAAGGGGCCAGCCCGGCGCAGATCGCGCTCGCCTGGCTGCTGGCGCGCGGCCCCGCCATCGTGCCGATTTTCGGCAGCACCAGCCTTGCGCGGGTCGCCGAGAATGTCGGCGCGGCAGAGGTGGAACTGGATGCGGCAGACATGGCGCGGATAGAACAGGGCTGCGCCGCCATTACCGTAGAAGGACTGCGCCTGCCCGAGGGGGTGCTGAAATTCTCCAATCGCTGAGGAATACCCGCTCCGAACTCACTGATACGGCGGATGATAATCCTCGCGCCGCAGGGTTAGCATGTAATCGACCAATTGTCCCACCTCGTCGGCTTCCAGATAGAAATCCATCTCGCCGGGATAATTATGCGCGTCTGTCAGCCAGGTGGTGAGCGTTTCGCGGGTCAGCCCCGGCGTGTTGGCGATCACCGGCCATTCGGGCGCGGCGGTATTGGGCGAAAGGCCGAAGGCCTCGATCGAATGGCATTGCGAACAGGCCGCCTGCGCCAGCCGGTAACCTTCCCCGCGATCCGCCACCGCTGCCGGCAGGGGCGCCGGTTGGGCTGCCGGATCTGGCGCGGTGTTGCACCCGGCCAGCGCCACCAGCCCCAGCAATCCGGCCAGCGCCCTCATGATGCCACCGCATAGGGTGGCTGATCCAGCCCGGTGGGCGATCTGGTGAAAATCTCTGCCCCGTCCTCGGTGATGCCGAGCGAATGTTCGAACTGCGCCGACAGGCTCTTGTCGCGCGTCACCGCGGTCCAGCCGTCGTTCAGGAGCTTCACATGCGGACGGCCAAGGTTGATCATCGGTTCGATGGTGAGGAACATGCCCGGTTTCAGTTCCGGCCCGGTGCCCGCCCGCGCGGCGTGGACCACTTCGGGGGCATCGTGGAACAGCCGGCCCAGCCCATGCCCGCAGAAATCGCGCACCACGCCGTAACGGTGGCGCTCGGCATGGCTCTGGATGGCCGCGCCGATATCGCCCAGCCGCGCGCCGGGGCGCACCTGCGCAATCCCGATCATCAGGCATTCGTGGGTCACTTCCACCAGCCGTTTCGCCTTCAGCGGCACATCGCCCACCAGATACATCCGGCTGGTATCGCCGTGCCATCCGTCGAGCAGCGGAGTGACATCGATATTGACGATATCGCCATCCTTGAGCCGCTTGTCCGATGGGATGCCGTGGCACACCACATGGTTGATGGAGATGCAGCACGAATGGGTATAGCCGCGATAGCCCAGCGTGGCTGGAACCGCGCCGCCATCCAGCGTCATTTCGCGCACCAGTGCATCCAGTTCGGCGGTGGAGACACCCGGCTGCACCCGCAGCGCCAGCGCGTCGAGGATTTCGGCCGCCAGCCGCCCCGCTTTGCGCATGCCTTCAAACCCTTCGGGCCCGTGCAGCTTGATGGTGCCGTCTCGATAGACGGAGGTGTCGGCGGATACGTGCTGATATTGCGTCATCGGCCCTATCTAGGCGAAGCGGGGCGCAATTGCGAGCCGGACCTATTCCGATGCGCCGAATGCCGCGCGATATTCGGGGCGGACGATCGCCAGCAGACCATCATCCACGGTGAAGGTGAACTCGTATGATCCTTCGGCATAGGGGCCGGCCAGATAGGGGGCGATCTGGATTCCGACGCGGTCGAAGTGACGGCCATTGCTGGATCCCAGCAGCAGATTGGTCTCGTCGGGCTTGATGCAGGCGTCGAAATCATCGCCTGATCCTTCGGCCACGGGGGCACCGCGCCGCTCCGCGCGTTCGGCGTTCAGCGCTTCGCACAGGCGTTCGCCCAGCGCCGCGTCGAGCGACTGCGCGGAGGTGAAGAATGCCACCGGTTCCAGCGCACGGTCGTTCTCGCGGTCCCACACCAGCGCGTCGAAGCCGTAATTGGGATGCGCCCCCCCCTGATAGCTGTCGAGATTGGCCGACAGGCTCAGCCAGCCGGGCAGATCGGCCACCACTTTCCACGCGGTGCCGCTGGAATATTTGTTGAACGGAAAACCATTGTCGCGCGCCTGTTCGCGTCCGTCCGCCGCCTCGCGCGCCAGCGATGCGCGCTGCCGGTCCAGCCTCCGGTCGAGCCAGGCGGCAAGGCCGGGAATCTCGCCCGCTTCGGCAGGATAGGAATATTCGAACAGGAAGGTGTCGGTCTCTTCCGAAATCTGCCGCGCCCCGCCCACCGGCGCGACTTCTTCGCCGTCGCTAGCAGCAGGAGCGGGGGCGGCAATTGTGGAACTGGCCGATGGCGCGGGCGTGCCTGCCTCGCCGCCCGGATTGCACCCGGAAAGCGCCGCAGCCGGAACCACGATCCACGAGAATCGCCAAATCATCACATCCCAGCCTTTCCAAACGCGCGCGAAAACGGCAAGCGATATCGCATGAGCATCACAGACAATCTGATCCAGCCCGATCGCGGGCAGGACGCCATCGCCATCCATCTTGTCAACAAGGAAACCTTCGAAGACCTCGCCAAGGGGTTGAGCGGCCCGCAGCGCGCCGCGCTGGCGGCGCAGAAGTTCACCGGCGGCGGGTATCAGGTGGCGATCGTGCCCGATGGCGCGAAGGATGGTCCGGGCTGGTTCGCGGTGGGCGG
>JBGSLI010000421.1:0-3348 GCA_041740775.1 Alteraurantiacibacter sp.
GCTTCGCTCAGCGATTGCAGCAGCATCTTGCGGCGGCACGGGCGGATTTGCGGCAGCGCTGCCGCGCCGCAGAAGGCCGCCGGAAGGAAGGGCCGCGCATTCGCGCCGAGCAGGCGTTCGTAAAGAAAGCGATAGGCGGAAAAACTGTCCAGCTTTTCCTGCGCCAGATCCAGCGCGCTGATGCGGATCATCGTGCCGACGAAGCTTTCGATGCCGTCAAAGCCCGTCCCGCCGGGAATCGCATCGCGCAATTGCCGCAATTCGCGATAGGCGAGATATTGCGTGCGAATCGCGCGCTGATCGTCGGCGCAGCGGCTCCACACCTTGAACGCATCGCCGCGCCCCATGCCGATATCGAGCGCGCGTTCGATGAAGCCGCGCTCATGTTCGGCAAAACCGGCAAATTCGCGCATTTCGGCAATCGTCAGCGAAGCGGTCTGCGATGTCGCCATCTCGGCTCTCCATCAGGTTAGGAGAGCAACTTCGCGCATGATGGTTAATTTTACGTGTGCAGGTGAGGAGGGAGAGGGCTGAATTACGGCTGAAACGGGCCAAAAGGCGCGCAAGGCCGCCCGCAGGCAACCCGCAGCGTAGCGGAGGGAATAGCACCGAGGAGTGAGCGCGGAGGCGCTCACACAAGTCAAATAAGCCCCGCCAGCGGTGAACTCGGATCAGCGTATTTCCGCCGTCCCATCCGGCCCGAAAGGTAAGCCAGCCGCCCGGCTTCCACCGCCAGCTTCATCGCGCGGGCCATGCGGACCGGGTCTTTCGCTTCGGCGATAGCGGTGTTCATCAGCACCCCGTCGCAGCCCAGTTCCATCGCCACCGCCGCATCGGACGCGGTGCCCACGCCCGCATCGACCAGCACCGGCACGCTTGCGCCCTCGACGATCAGACGGATCGTCACCTGGTTCTGGATGCCCAGCCCGGAGCCGATCGGCGCGCCCAGCGGCATGATCGCCACCGCCCCGACATCTTCGAGTTGCTTCGCCGCGATCGGATCGTCGGTGCAATAGACCATCGGCTTGAACCCTTCCTTCGCCAGCACTTCGCAGGCGCGGATGGTTTCGACCATGTTGGGGTAGAGCGTCTTGGCCTCGCCCAGCACTTCCAGCTTGACCAGGTCCCAACCGCCCGCCTCGCGCGCCAGCCGCAGGGTGCGGATCGCATCTTCGGCGGTAAAGCACCCGGCAGTGTTGGGGAGGTAGGTGATCTTTTTCGGGTCGATATAGTCCATCAGCACCGGCTGTCCGGGATCGGAAATGTTCACCCGCCGCACCGCCACGGTGACGATCTGCGCGCCGGAGGCTTCGACAGCGGCGGCGTTCTGGGCGAAATCCTTGTACTTGCCGGTGCCGACGATCAACCGGCTGGTGAAGCGGTGCCCGGCGACTTCCCAGCTGTCGTCGGGTGAGCTGTCGTCGGCGGGGTCAGATGCAATTTTCTGCTGATCGGTCATGCGGGCGCGGTATCTGCCGGGCAGCGCAGAGGCAAGGCCGATCCGCAGGATTCGCCCGTGCGATCAGGCATCACCCGCCGCCGACGAAGTGGACGATCTCCAGCACGTCGCCATCGGCCAGCAGCACCGCTTCCAGCGTCGAGCGCGGGGCAATCTCGCCATTGTGCTCGACCGCCACCTTTTGCGGCGCAAGGCCCAGTTCGCGCACCAGATCGGCAATGCTGGCGGCATGGGTGCGGCGCTGGTCGCCGTTGACGGTAAGGGAAAGGGCAGGGGGCCGGGTCATCACCAGCGGCTGATAGCGGCTGTCAGGCGTGGCGCAAGTTGAACAGGTGCCCGGCGGCCACCAGGCTCACCCCGATCACCGTCAGCACCGCTTCTTCCACACCGTGCCCCACCGCCAGCGCGCCGCCCATGAAGGAAAGACCCGTCATCGCTACCACGAAGGGGCCCGCGCGGCGTTGGCGCAGCGCGCCGATGCCGATTGCCACCCCGGCCACCAGCGTGGCCAGCAGCAGCCCCACCTTGTGCACCGCCGGATCGAGCAGGAAGCCCGCCCCCAGGCCCATCCCCACCACCAGCACCAGCCCCGTCACGCAATGCAGCAGGCACAGCGCCGACAACAGCATTCCGAAGCGGTCAAGCCTGCCGCGAATCCAAGGGAGCATCTGCGCCATGCGCGTGTATTTATGTTACGCTATAACATTGCGCAAGGGGCGGATTTGCAACAATGCCGCATCGCGCCCTTTCGTCCCGCTTGCGATTCGCGGCGGAATGCGCGAATTCATCCAATATGGTCGCAAATGTAAAATCGCCGGATGCGGTATCCGCGAACGAAGGGTCCGCCCGCCCGCTTGCGCTGGCCAACTGGCTGTTTGCCGTTGCCGCACTGGTGCTGGTGATGGTGGTGGTGGGCGGGATCACCCGATTGACCGAGAGCGGGCTGTCGATCACCCAATGGAATCCGGTTACCGGTGCGCTGCCGCCGCTGAGCCAGGCCGATTGGCAGGCCGAATTCGCGCTTTATCAGGCCACTGGCGAATATCGCAACGTCACCGGCCCCGCCGGTATGGATCTGGCCGCGTTCAAATTCATCTATTTCTGGGAATGGTTCCACCGCTTGCTTGGAAGGCTGATCGGCCTCGCCTTCGCGCTGCCGCTGGCGTGGTTCTGGGCAAAGCGCGCGATTCCGGCCGGATATCTGCCGCGCCTGCTGGCGCTGCTGGCGCTGGGCGGAATGCAGGGTGCGTTCGGCTGGTTCATGGTCCGCTCCGGGCTGGGCGGAGAGATGACCGATGTCTCGCACTTCTGGCTCTCGATCCACCTCCTCACCGCGCTGTTCACGCTGGGCGGGCTGGTGTGGACGGGGCTCGATCTGCGCCAGCTTGGCAGCGGCAATCCGCACCCTGCGCGCATCACTGTTATTTCGGGCTGGGTGGCTGCAATCCTGTTCTTCCAACTTGTGCTGGGGGCCTGGGTGGCCGGGCTGAACGCCGGCCTTGCATCCGACAGCTGGCCGCTGATGCAGGGGCGGCTGGTGCCCGAAGCGGACTGGGAACGGGGCGCGGCATGGGTTTTCCTGCACGATCCCTACTGGCTCCACTTCCTCCATCGCTGGTGGGCATGGGTGGCGGTGGCCGCGCTGGTGGTGATGGCGCGCAGGCTGCGATCGCGCGATCGGCGCGCTTCTGTCGCCATCCATGCAGCCTTCGGCACACAGATCCTGCTGGGAATCGCCACGGTCATGACCGGGGTGGAACTGTGGCTGGCGGTGGCGCATCAGCTGGTCGGCGCGCTGCTGGTGGCCGCCTTTGCCTGGGGCGCGCATGTTCTGGGGCGGCAACAATGAGCGCAGGCACGGGCTCAGGCGCGGACCTTCCGCCCGAAGC
>JBGSLI010000422.1:0-2749 GCA_041740775.1 Alteraurantiacibacter sp.
ACGGGCGGCTATATGGGCCACGGCGCGGTGGCGAAGGCATTGGCCAACGGTCCCGACACAATCCGCGTGGGCCTTGCGCTCGAAGGGCGGCTGCCAGCGCGTGAAGGTGCCGAAGTGTTTGCGGGCGAACGCAGGATCGGAACCGTCACCAGCGGCGGCTTCTCGCCCACGCTCGGCCACCCGATTGCGATGGCTTATGTCGAAAGCACCTTCGCGGGCCACGGCACCGCGCACGAAATCGAGGTGCGCGGGCGTCGCCTTCCGGCAAAGGTCACCCCCCTCCCCTTCGTCCCCCACCGCTATTTTCGCAAAGGAGCCTGACCCGATGCCACGCTATTTCACCGAGGAACACGAATGGATTGAAACCGATGGCGACACCGCCACCATCGGCATCACCGATTACGCGCAAGGCCAGTTGGGCGATGTGGTGTTCGTCGAAATCCCCCGCGCGGGCACCGAACTGGCCAAGGGCGCAGAAGCCGCCGTGGTCGAAAGCGTGAAGGCAGCAAGCGAAGTCTATGCGCCGATTTCGGGCATGGTGCTGGAAGGCAATGCGGCGCTGGAGGCGGACCCCGAACTGGTCAATTCCTCGCCGGAGGAAGAAGGCTGGTTCTTCAAGCTGTCGATTGCGGACAAGGCCGAACTCGACGGGCTGATGGATGCCGCCGCCTACAAGGCGTTTTGCGACGGGCTTTGACTCAATCTCCCTCCTGCCTGCGGGAGGGGCCGGGGGTGGGCCTGTTTGGCAAGCGTCGGAAAGCCCACCCCGCTGCGACCAGGCAGCAAGCTGCCAAGTCTCACTGCCCCTCCCGTGACAGGGAGGGGGGAATAGGGAAAACTCCATGCGTTACCTCCCCCTTACCGATAGTGACCGCGCGGCCATGCTGGCTGCGGTGGGTGCGCCTTCGATCGACGCGCTGTTTGCCGATGTTCCCGCCGAACATTACCTCACCGGCCCGGTCGAAGGCCTGCCGCTGCACGCCAGCGAAATGGCGGTGGAGCGGCACATGCGGGCGCTGTCCAAACGGAACCTTGCCGCGGCGGATGCGCCGTTCTTCATCGGTGCAGGTGCCTATCGCCACCACATTCCCGCCTCGGTCGATCACCTGATTCAGCGCGGCGAATTCCTCACCGCCTACACGCCTTATCAGCCCGAAATCGCGCAGGGCACGCTGCAGATGCTGTTCGAATTCCAGTCGCAGGTAGCGCGGCTGTATGGCTGCGCGGTGGCCAATGCCTCGATGTATGATGGTTCCACCGCCTGCTGGGAAGCGATCGTGATGGCCGCGCGGCAGACAAGGCGGGACCGGGTGCTGATCGATGGCGGGGTGCATCCGCATTACGTTTCCGTCGCGCAGACGATGGCGCGCTTCACTCCCGGCCATGTCGATTATGCGCTGCCGAAACTGGAGGCCGACGCGGGCGAGGCGGCGCTGATCGCACGGATCGATGGCGAAACCTCCTGCGTGGTGGTGCAATATCCCGATATCATGGGCCGCATTCCCGATCTGGCGCGGATTGCCGAGGCGGCGCATGGCGCGGACGCGCTGCTGATCGTGGTGAATACAGAACCGGTGGCGCTGGGCGCGCTGGAGGCACCGGGCGATCTGGGCGCGGATATCGTGGTGGGCGAAGGACAGGCCATCGGCGTGGGGCTGCAATTCGGCGGGCCGTATCTGGGCCTGTTCGCCATCCGCGACCCCAAGCTGGTGCGGCAGATGCCCGGAAGGCTGTGCGGGGAAACGGTGGATGCCGATGGCAAGCGCGGCTTCGTGCTGACGCTTTCCACCCGCGAACAGCATATTCGCCGCGAAAAGGCGACAAGCAACATCTGCACCAACAGCGGCCTGTGCGCGCTGGCCTTTTCGATCCACATGACGCTGCTGGGCGAAAAGGGACTGACCGCGCTGGCGGCCGAAAACCACCGCCTCGCCTGCATGGCGGCAGACCGGCTGGCGCAAGTGCCGGGGGTCACCGTGGTGAACGCCAGCTTCTTCAACGAATTCACGCTGCAGGTGCCGGGCGATGCGCGGCAATTGGTGCGCGATCTGGCGGCGCGCGGCGTGCTGGCGGGCGTGGGCCTGGGCAAGCTGTATCCCGATGGCGATGGGCGCGAGCACGGCCTGCTCGTCACCGTTACCGAAACGGTGAGCGAGGCGGATATCGACGCCTTCGCCAATGCGCTTGAGGAGGTGCTGCGATGAACAAGCCGCTGAACCAGAGCGGGTGGAAGCCCGGCACCCCCGTGGCCGCCGATGGTGCGCGCGATCATCCCACCGTTACCGGCAACAGGGCGCTGATGCTGGAAGAACCGCTGATCTTCGAAATTGGCGGGGCGGATACCTGCGGCGTGGACTTCACTTCTCCCCTCCCCTTCAGGGAGGGGCTTTCTCACCGTCTCGGCAAATCCGCCCGCACGCAGCCGCTCGGCCTGCCCGGCCTGTCGGAACCCGAAACGGTGCGCCATTATACCCGCCTCAGCCGCCAGAATTACGGGATCGACCTGGGATTTTTCCCGCTCGGCAGCTGCACCATGAAGCACAATCCGCGCCTCAACGAGAAAGTTGCGCGGATGCCCGGCTTTGCCGATGTTCACCCCTTGCAGCCGGTGGACACCGTGCAGGGCGCATTGGCGGTGATTAACGAGCTGGCGCATTGGCTCGTCACGCTGACCGGCATGCGCGCGGTGGCGATGAGCCCGAAGGCGGGCGCGCATGGCGAATTGTGCGGTATCCTGTGCATCCGCGCG
>JBGSLI010000423.1:0-1811 GCA_041740775.1 Alteraurantiacibacter sp.
CGCGCGCGCCAGCGCCTCGTTGGTTTGCGAAAGATCGGCCCCGGTCAGCGTTTCGCTGCTGCCGCCCGCGCGATCCGATCCATCGGTGCCGGTTACCGAAACGATCCCCTGGCGGGAAGCGTAATTGATGAACTCACGCTCGCTCGCTTCGAGCTGGCTGCGCAACTGGCCCAGCTGTTCCAGGAGAAACTGGCGGGCATCGCTGCTGGCGGCAAAGCGTCGCTCAAGGCTCGTTTCAATGAATTCGTCCACCCATGCGCGCGCGATCCGCGCCGAAAGATCGCGCGAAGGCGTGGTCACCTTGACGTTGACGATGCTCGAACCGGTCACCGGCTCGATCGAAACCATCTCGCTCAATTGTTCGCCCACACGGGCAATCGCCTCGCTGGTCGAACCGGTCACGATCGGATCGTCTTCGGCAATTTCCATCGACGCCAGATAATCTTCGTCCGAAGGCAGGTTGAGCGATCGGGCCACCCGTTCCGCCAGGCTGCGCGATTCAAGCAGCGCGTATTGGGTAATGTAGAATTCTTCGTAACGCAGCACCGCGCCATCGGCTTCCACGCTCTCCACATCGGAAACATTGGCGCCGATCCGGCTGATCTCGATCGATGCGGTCGAGGTGTAGAGCGGGGTCTGGAGCAGGGTTACGACGAGCGCGAGGATGGTGGTGACCACCACGATGCCGCCGGCCAGCCAGCGATTGCGCCACACCACATGCCAGATCTGCTGGAACAGCGAGGGATGCATCGCCTCGTCAAGATACAGCGAATCCCGCTCCGCTTCCGAAGCGCCATAGGGATTGCCGTCGGTCCGATCGTTCAAGGTCATTACCGCCCGTCAAGAAGGATAAGTGGAGTGGTGATCAGCGAAACGAAACCCGGAAGGATATCCAGCAGCCGCTGCGTGCGCGAGGTGCCGATCACCACGGTATCACCGGGATAAAGCTGCGGGTCGGCATAATTGCCGCGGCGCACCGCAGTCAGATCGTAAAGGCCGAGGTAGCGCTGGTCTTCCACGGTGCGGAACACCACGACCGTGGAATTCTGCGAAAACTGCGTGGTTCCGCCTGCCAGCGCCACCGCGCTCAACAGGCTCATATCGCGGAGGACCGGATAGATGCCGGGTTCATTCACCTCGCCTTCCACCACGATCGATTCGCTCTGCTGTTCAACCAGATTCACGCTCACATCGGGGTTGCGCATGTAGGAGTCGCGCAGCCGCTGTTCGATCAATTGTGCCAGCTCCTGCGTGGTCAGCCCTTCGGCCACCACCGGGCCGGCCATCGGGAACGAAATCACCCCCTGCCCGTCCAGCGTCAATTCGCGCGCCTCTGTCTCTATGCCCATGACATCGACGGATACCTTGTCGAACGGGCCGAGCCGATAATCGTAACGGTTGTCCGCCCCCAGCCGCACGGGGGGCGGCAGGAAGTTGTCCGGCGCCGGTTCTACCCCGGCATCTTCCGCGAAGGTGCGCGGCCCGGCGCAGGCCGCACAAGACAGCACAAGCAGCAAAGACAGGATGATCTTCATGGGCTCGGTAATTCTCCGGTTTGTCGGCAGAGGGCAGTCATGCGGTTGCGCGCCCTATATCAGACAGATGCGCGGGGGAAAGCCGCCAGCGTGCGAGTCGTGGCGGATCATCAACGGTTCATCCGCCCAGCAGAACGTTCGATGGCGAAATGAGCGGCGAGCCCGGCCAGAAGCATCATCACCAGCGGCGTGCGCGCGGGGTAATCGACGATGCTGGCCGCAAACCACACTGCCAGCGTAGCCGCCACCATCAGCGCATCGACCGCCGCGCCCGGC
>JBGSLI010000424.1:0-1800 GCA_041740775.1 Alteraurantiacibacter sp.
CGCATCCGCCGCGTGGGCGGAGCCGAGGAAATCGCCGTCAACGTCCGCATCATCGCCGCCACCAACCGCGATCTGGCCCCGCTGATCGCCGACGGGCGGTTCCGCGAGGATCTGTATTACCGGCTCAACGTGGTGCCGATCCGCCTGCCCCCCTTGCGCGAACGGGCGGGGGATGTCGAACCGCTGGCGCGGCATTTTCTTGCCCGTGCGGCAAAAGATGGCCTGCCGCGCCGCACCTTGTCCGCAGATGCCGCGCAATTGCTGGAACGGCAGGCGTGGCGGGGGAATGTGCGCGAATTGCAGAACCTGGTCTATCGTGCAGCATTGCTGGCGCGCGAGGACGAGATCGATGCGGGGACGATTGCGGGCCTGCTGGATGATCGCGCGACGGATATTGCAGAGCCCGGTGCCGGTGCCGGTGCTTCAGCCATTGGCAATGCGATTGCCGACTGGCTGGAGCGCAAGGCCTTTGCCGATGGCGAATTGTATCACGCGGCACTGGCCGAGCTGGAACGGCCGGTGTTCCGCCACGCTTTGTCACGCACCGGCGGAAACCAGCTCAAGGCGGCGCAGATGCTTGGCATCAATCGCAACACCTTGCGCAAGCGACTGGCCGATCTGGACATCGATCCGGAGGAATTCGCGCACGGCTGACGCCACGCCGCCAGAAAATCCTTGCAAATCGGCAACAGCACCGTTGTAAGCTTGCAACGTGGCTAGCACAACAGTTCCCGGAACGGAAACAACCGTAGCGAATAGATCGCGTTGGTGGCGAAGGACGCAGGTGGCTGCGCGCCGGATGAACCTGTTCCTGTGGCTGGAAATCCTCTGCGGCCTGACTTTGGTGGTCATGCTGATCACTGCCTGGCTGATGATTGCGGCGCGGGCAAACAGCAATGATCTGATGCCGTCCGAACAGGCCGCCGCGCTGCTGCTGGGCACGCTGATCCCGGCGCTGGGGCTGGTGGTATTGTGGGGCAGGCGCGCGGCAATCCGCCGGGCGGGAGGCACATCGGCGCGGCTGCATGTCAATCTGGTGTTCTTCTTCTCGCTGATCGCGGCCATCCCCACGCTGTTTGTGGCGGTGTTCGCTTCGATCCTGTTCCAGTCGGGCGTGGAATTCTGGTTTTCGGACAATTCGCGCGGAATCATGGAAAATGCCAATGATCTGGCGCAAGGCTATTACGACGAGAACCAGCGTGCCGTGGGCGGGCACGCGGTGGCGATGGCCGGCGATTTGCGCTTTTTCCTGCAATCTATGGATATTGCCAGCAGCGATTTTCAGGAACAATATGTTCTACAGGTCTATTCCCGCGAACTGAGCGAGAGTGCCTTTCTCCAGCGCACTTCCGAAGGCGAATTGCGGATTATCGCGATTGTCGATCCGCAGGACGATACCCAGCGCCAACGAATCAGCGCCGAAGCCATCGCCAGCCTCCGCGGCGGGGAACCTTTCGTTGCCATATCGACACCCGAACGGACCGAAGCGGTGACGATGCTCGACCGCGATCTGGACGTTTACCTTTACGTCGCCCGCGATGCCCAGCCCGAAGCCGCGCAGCTTTATCGGCAGGCGCAAAGCGTTGTGAATGCCTACGCCGATCTCACCCAGCGCGCCCGCGTGCTGCAATTGCAGTTCAACATTGCGCTGTTCTTCGTCAGCCTGGCGCTGGTGGGGCTGGCGGTATCGGCCGCGCTGCGCTTTGCCGATCGGCAGGTGAAACCGCTGGCCGATCTGGCCGAAGCGGCGGGTGAAATCGGCAGCGGCAATTACGCCATGCGTGTCAAGGGGCGCACCGG
>JBGSLI010000425.1:0-4458 GCA_041740775.1 Alteraurantiacibacter sp.
CGATCTGCGGCTTTCCTGTTCAAGACCCTGCCGCTGGAAATGGACGAAAAGGCCGAAGCCCTGCTCGATACCGAGGCGCGCGCGCGGCTGGCGGCGATCGCGGGCCGGTTGCGCAGCGAAACGGACTGGACTTTGCCCGCGCTGGAGGCCAATCTTAACACTTATGCGGAAGGGCTGGGGCTTGGCCTCGGCAAACTTGCGCAGCCGCTTCGCGCGGCGCTTACAGGGCAGACCACCTCGCCCGGAATTTTCGATGTGCTGGTCCTCCTTGGCAGGGAGGAAAGCCTCGCGCGGATCGACGCGCAGGCTGCTGCCTGAAGGGCCGCACGGCAAACTGGTTTTTTGAAGGAGAATCCCATTGGCGGACAAGCAGGCAAAACTGGCAATCGGCGGCGAAAACTACGATTTTCCCACGCTGGAAGGCAGCTGCGGGCCCGATGTCATCGACATCCGCAAACTTTACGGCAGCACGGGAAAATTCACCTTCGATCCGGGCTACAAATCCACCGCCAGCTGCGAAAGCGCGCTGACCTTCATCGATGGTGACGAAGGCGTACTGCTGCACCGTGGATATCCCATCGGCCAGCTGGCCGAACAATCCAGCTTCATGGAAGTCAGCTATCTGCTGCTCAACGGAGAATTGCCCAGCGCGAATGAGCTGGACGAATTCACCCACACCATCAGCCGCCACACCATGCTGCACGAACAGCTTGCCACCTTCTATCGCGGTTTCCGCCGCGACGCCCACCCGATGGCGATCATGTGCGGTGTGGTGGGCGCCTTGTCGGCCTTCTATCACGACAGCACCGACATTGCCGATCCCGAACACCGCAAGATCAGTTCGCACCGGTTGATCGCCAAAATGCCCACGATCGCGGCGATGGCGTTCAAATATTCGGTCGGCCAGCCGTTCCTCTACCCCGACAACAAGCTGTCCTATACGGGCAATTTCCTCAAGATGACCTTCGGCGTTCCGGCCGAGGATTACGAGGTGATCCCGGCGGTGGAAAAGGCGATGGACCGGATCTTCATCCTCCACGCCGATCACGAACAGAATGCATCCACTTCCACCGTGCGCCTGGCCGGATCGTCGGGCGCAAACCCGTTTGCCTGCGTGGCTGCGGGCATCGCCTGCCTGTGGGGCCCCGCGCATGGCGGAGCGAACGAGGCGGCGCTTACCATGCTGCGCGAAATCGGCACGCCCGAGCGTATCCCGCATTATCTGGAGCGCGCGAAAGACAAGAACGATCCGTTCCGCCTGATGGGCTTCGGCCATAGGGTGTACAAGAATTACGATCCGCGCGCCACGGTGATGCAGAAAACCGTGCGCGAGGTGTTCGAAGCGCTGAACGTGAAGGACCCGGTGTTTGAAACCGCGCTGCGGCTCGAAGAAATGGCGCTGAACGATGATTATTTCATCGAAAAAAAGCTGTTCCCCAACGTCGATTTCTATTCGGGCGTGATCCTTTCGGCGATCGGCTTCCCCACCACCATGTTCACCGCTCTGTTCGCGCTGGCGCGCACCGTGGGTTGGGTGGCGCAGTGGAACGAGATGATTTCCGATCCCGGCCAGGTGATCGGCCGTCCGCGCCAGCTCTACACCGGGCCGACAGAGCGCGACTATGTGCCGGTGAGCCAACGCTGATCTCTTGCAAGTCCCCGCGCAGGCGGGGACCTCAGGCTGCCAGATGCGACCTCGGAAGTGGTCCCTGCCAACGCGGGGACTCGCAATTTCTGGCTACTTTTCCGGATTGCCCGGCAGTTCGAGCGTGAAGCGGGCACCCTCCCCCTTCGCGCTCTCCACCGTCAGCCTGCCGCCCATCGCTTCGGCCAGGCGGCGCGAGATATAGAGGCCGAGGCCCGATCCGCCGTCGCCCTGCCGCCCCAGCCGTTCGAATTTGGCGAACACGCGCGCCTGTTCGCCGGCGTCCAGCCCTTCGCCCTGATCGGCCACGGTGATCCGCGCCCGATCCCCCGCCTGCTCCACCCTGATCCACACCTGCCCGCCTTCGGGCGAATAACGGATGGCGTTGCCGACCAGATTGAGCAGCACCTGCAAGGTGCGGCGGAATTCGCCGATCGCGGGCACGCTCTCGCCTTCTTTCGGAGTATCCAGCACGATCCCGCGATCCTTGGCCCGCACGCCCAGAATGCCCGCCGCGCGGCGCGCCACATCGGCCAGATCGATGGCATCGGGCGCGGGGGAAAAATCCTCGTCTTCGACCATTTCCAGCGTGGTGAGATCGTCGATCAGCCCGAGCAGATGCTCGCCCGCAGAGGCGATATCGGCGGCGTAATTGCTGTATTCCTCGGCCAATGGCCCGGCCAATTGGGTGCGGATCGTTTCCGCATTGGCGATGATCCGGCTGACCGGCTGGCGCAGAACCGGGGCGATATCGCGCCCGATGCCCGCGCCGCGATCGGGTTTGCGCGATGGTTTGGGCAGCACATCGGCCAGCGGCCTGTCGGGCACCAGATAGAGTTCGAACCCCTCGCTTCCCGGTTCTTCCCGGCCCAGCGGGACGAGTTGCGCGGCCCATTCGCGCCCCGATCCGGGAACGTCCACCCGCACCCCGTCGAGCAACCGCCAGTGCAGCGGCTGGCGATGGCTGCTGCCGTGCGGAACCGCAAAATCGGTCCAGGCGCGGCCTACCCCCGCCATCATCGTGTCGCCAAGCTCGTCCATGTCGCGCGCGGTCCAGTCCACCGCCAGCAGGCGCTGATCTGCATCGAGCCGGGCGTAAAGCCCAGCCAGATGGCGCACCAGCGCCAGCCGCCCGGTATTGCCTGCGGCGATTTCTTCGGGCGGAAGATCTTCCGCGGTCCAGGTGGTGAGGTTGACGATGGTGCCCGCCTTGCCCGGCACCACTTCGGCCCAGGCAGAAATGCGTTCGAGCGAATCCTGCGCCCGGATTGCGCGCGAAACACGCTTGCCGGTCAGCCGCGCCTTGCGCACCAGTTCGAGCAGCGCAGGCGTGACGATCGGCCCCGGCAGTTCTCCGCCGGCGCGCAGGTGAAAGCTCGCCAGCGGTTCTTCCGCTTCGATCAGCCGATCATCGGCATCGGTGCGTGCGCGCGCGGAGAAGATATTGGCGGCACCCATCGTATCAGTTCGCCCGTTCGGGCTGCGCAGCGCCAAGCAGCGCGGCGGCACGCTCGGCAGTCAGGGTTTCGAGCCCGCTCGGCAGGGTGTATTCGGGATGGAGGAACCCCAATTGCTCCTCCACCGCCGATGGCTCCAGCCCCGCCGCACGCAGGCTCAATGCCAGACGGGCAAGCTGGTTTTCTCCCAGAGAGAGGATGGCAATCTCGCGCGACTGGCCCGATGCCAGCTGCAGGGCGGAAACGAAGATCGAGATTCCGGCGTGATCGGCATCCAGCGCACGCCTTGCCCGCTGCTGCATGGTGCCGAGCAGGCGGGCGATCAGCGCCTCGCGGCGCGTTGCGGGATCATATTGCGCGCGCAGTTGCGCCTCGGCAGAAGCGGTTGATCCGCCATCGCGCCCGGCATGATCGGCAAACAGCGCCAGCGCGGCATCGAACAATTCTGCGGGCAGTTCGCCCAGCGGCAGTTCCATCCGCCGCTGCTGCTGCACGAAGCGCGCCTGCGCCGCCAGCACATGCATCGCCATCGCGGCAATATCGGCATCCGTATCGGCGGCCAGTTCCTGCACCAGCGGGGGCAGCACCGGATCGATGCCGCTGCGCCGGTTCAGCCGTTCACCGGTCTGCGCCTCGATGGTGAGCGCGTGGGCGTGCGCCAGCAGGCCCGGCTGATCGAGCAGCGCGGTGCCCAGCCGGTCCTTGCAGCTATCCACCCATTCGTCAGGATCGCCAGCCGCCGGATGCGGAGCCTGCGCCTGCAGCATCTGGCTGGCGATATGCGCCATCATCCCGCGAATACGCGCCAGAACCTCATCGCTGAACAGGCTCTGCCCGTCATGCACCAGCAGGTGCCGCAGGATCGGGCCGGCCGTGGCGATGATCGTATCGCCCTGCGCCAGTTCCCGGCGCAAGGCGAGTTCGACCGTTTCCGCAGCAGTCCCGGATTGGCTCTGTTCGCTCATGCGTGCGGATTACCCTGTTAGCGTTAATTCCGCGTTATCCGCTTTGTCCTGCTCGCGGAACGAGATTGGCGGCCAGCACCAGCACGCCCGCCAGCATGATGGCGATTTCGGGCGCGACGAAGCCCGCGATGAGCGCAATCGTTCCCGCTACCAGCGCCCGATCACGCAAGGGTTCCACCGCGCGGCGCAGCGCGCCCCGGTCCAGCAGCAGCAGCGCGGCAACCAGCACTATGGGAGGAAAAGCGGCACGATGGGGCAGGCTGTCGATTGCCAGCACGCCGATCACCAGCAGCACCGCATCGGTGGCGCGGCGCAGCCAGGCCAGCCACCCGATCTTGCCAAACGGCGCAACTGCCAGGCGCGAAAGAGCGAGAAACCCCTCCAGCAGCAC
>JBGSLI010000426.1:0-5292 GCA_041740775.1 Alteraurantiacibacter sp.
AGTTCGCGCCCCTTGCGCAGGCGCGAGAGCGCGGCCGCCGCCATCCACCCGGCGGTGCCGCCGCCCACGATCACGATATGATTGATGGCCATCTGTCGCACCTGTCCTCTCGCTTGCCCTGCGTAGCGCCGCACCCCGGCGAAACAAGGGGGCAGGCATCTGTCACAAGGTCCGTATTGGCAAAAATGCTACACTATGGAAGGACAATTGTGAACGTTCATTTTTGCACTTGTGAACGCTCACAATTGCGGTATGAAACACGGCGAATCCCGCCAAGGGATCGATTTATGGCCGATGCGGGCGAGCGTAGTCCTGCATTGAAGGGGAGAAGACAGTGCGCAAATCAACTTTTACGCCCGCCAGCCGGGTTCGCAGGCTCGCAACCGTTTCAGGCCTCGCGCTGTGCGCGGCGCTTCCCAATATGGCGCTGGCGCAGGATGCGCCCGACGAGGATGAAGAAGAGCAGACCTTGCCCGCAGACGAGAACGTCATCGTCGTCAGCGGCTTTCGCGCTTCGCTCGAAAGCGCGCAGGATTTCAAGCGCAACGCCGATACCATTGTCGATGTGATCACCGCCGAGGATATCGGCGCGCTGGCCGATCGTTCGGTGGCCGAAGCATTGCAGCGCGTTCCCGGCGTCAATATCAGCCGCTTCGAACAGCGCGACGATCCGGACCGGTTCTCGGTCGAAGGGTCCAACGTCATCATCCGCGGCCTGCCGTTCGTGCTCTCCACCTTGAACGGGCGCGAAGTCTTCTCTGCCAATGGCGGGCGGGTGCTTTCGTTCAACGATGTTTCGCCCGAACTGCTGGGCCGGGTGGAAATCTACAAGAACGTTTCGGCCGACATGATCGACGGCAATATTTCCGGCCTCGTCAATCTGGTCACTCGCAAACCGCTCGATCGCCCCGGCTTCCATGTGGCCGGAACGATCGAGGCAAATGTCGGCGACATGGCGGATGAATGGTCGCCCGGATTTTCCGGCCTGATCTCAAACACCTTCGACACCGGGATCGGCACCTTCGGGCTGCAACTGGGCTATGCCCAGCAGGAACTGGTAACGCGCACCGACGCCTCGCAGGTCACCGATCCGTGCTTCCGCGCCGATACGCTGGACGGTCCGTGCCAGCGCATCGTCAGCGTGGGATCGGGCGGGATCTTCGGCGATCCCAATTTCGATGCGTCGAATTTCCCACCGCCCGGAACGGTGATCGTGCCCAAGGGCGCGGGCGTGCGCACCACCGATCTGACGCGCGACCGCGAAGCCTATTCGGCGGTTGGCCAGTATGAAACCACCGATGGGCGTTTCATGCTGACGCTGGAATATCTGCGCGCCGAAACCGATTCGACACTGAATGAATTCGCAGTGCTGGGCCTGGTCAATGATGATGCACTGTTCCCCACCATCGCGGCGGGCACAACCCCGGTATTCGATGGCCCGATGTTCGTATCGGGCACGCTGACGCAGGGCAATCCGTTCGGCGGGCGCCCCGGCATCCCCACCGAACTGCTGCGCTTCCAGCGCGAGGATCAGGCTTCTACCGAGGATTTCTCGGCCGAAGTCTATTTTGAAGCGACCGACCGGCTGCGTTTCAATGTCGATGGCCAGTATATCAATTCCAACCGCACCGAAGACGGCTTCATCGCGGCGATGCAGACCTATACCGATATCTTCATCGACAATTCGGG
The DNA here is from genome assembly GCA_041740775.1 of Alteraurantiacibacter sp. Taxonomy (GTDB): domain Bacteria; phylum Pseudomonadota; class Alphaproteobacteria; order Sphingomonadales; family Sphingomonadaceae; genus Alteraurantiacibacter. The sequence goes on from JBGSLI010000426.1 coordinate 1,690, forward strand.
CGGCACCCCGTTGGTGCAATTCCTCGATCCGCTCACAGGCACATCGGATGCCTCCTTCTTCAACGATCCGTCGCTGTCGATGTTCTGGTTCCTGATCGACAACCAGGTTTCCAACGATGGCGAACTCTATTCGCTGTCGGGCGATGTCGAATATGATTTGTCCGACGATGGCTTTTTCCGCACCGCGCGTTTCGGTGCCCGATGGGCCGATCGTGAGCGCGTAACCCGCAGCGCCAATTTTTCCAACTGGGGCAATCTGGGCGCGCCGTGGACGGGCCGCGGTGGCAATTGGGATTGCGCCGATTTCCAGGCCTTCGGCTGTGGCGGCGCGTTTGTGCCCGATTTCCCCGATGCGGCTTCCTTGCGCAATCCGTTTGGCGATGGCTTCCAGCGCGGCAATGCCCCGATTCCGGTAGGCGATGGTTCGGCCTTCTTCTTCGGCGGCGACAATCTGGTGCAGGATTACCTCAACGGTTCGATTACCCAGCAGGCCAATGCCATCACCGCCTTCACGCTGACCCCCAACGCCTGGTTCCCGATCAGTGCGCGCAATGGCACGGTGGCAGGCGGCCCGTGGCTGCCGGGCGAAATATCCGATGTGTCGGAAGAAACGCTGGCGCTTTTCGGGCGCATCGATTTTGGTGCCGATCTTGCCAATGGCTGGGAGCTTTCGGGCAATGTCGGCTTGCGTTATGTCGATACAACAGTGGAATCGGCGGGAGAGATCAATTTCCCCTTCGGCGATTTCTTCGACACCGATCAGGATGGCACCGTTACCGTGGCGGAAATCCAGGCGTCCTGCGCCAATGTCCAGCCCGGCCAGCAGCCGCCCGCGTTCTGCGAATTGAGCACCGCGCGGCAGGCCGAATTCGCTTCGGTCTTCACCGGCGAGGTGATCGACGACAGTTCGGACATCAGTTTCGACCACTGGTTGCCGAGCGCCAATGCCCGGCTCGATTTCGGCGGCGGCTTCCTGGCGCGGCTGGCGTTTTCGCGCGGCATTTCGCGGCCCGATCTGGCCGATTTCCGCACCGGCGGCGCGATCGGAGATCAGACCCGCGATCTGCAATTGGCCGGCCAGCTGGAAACCGGACCGCTGTTCCAGATCTTTACCGGCAACCGCCTGTTGCGGCCGATCACATCGTGGAATTACGATCTCAGCCTGGAATATTATTTCGACGATGTGGGTTCGATCACGGCGGCGCTGTTCCGCAAGGAATTCAGCAATCTGTTCAGTTTCGGCCCCACCATCCGCGATTTCACCAGCCCTTCGGGCGTCACCACACCGGTGGAGGTAAACGGTCCGGTCAATTTTGGTTCGGCCAATCTGAACGGTATCGAACTTGCCTATCAGGACCAGTTCGAATTCCTGCCGGGGCCGCTCTCGAACCTGGGCACGGTGCTGACCTATACCTACATCGATTCGGACGGGTTCTCGTCAGACGGTGATATCTTTGGCAATCTGCCGCAGCCGGGCATTTCCAAGAACACCATTAACGCCACGCTGTTCTACGAAGTCGATGGGTTTTCCGCCCGCGCTGCTTACAATTGGCGGTCCGATTTCCTGCAGACCCCGCGTGACGTGATCTTTCCTTTCTCGCCCATCTGGGGGGAAAGCACGGGCCAACTCGATGCCTCGATCTTCTACGACATAACCGATCGCATCAAGATCGGCGTGCAGGGCGTGAACCTGCTCGACGAAGTGACGCGGACGAGCCAGGTGATCGATTTCGAAGGGACGCGGGCAACGCGCTCGGCCTTCCGCAACGATCGCCGCTATACCTTCCTCGTGCGGTTCAACTACTGACCGGGTAGTTGGAGCTCCTCTGTGCGAGGGAGGACGGACGGGCTCCGGCGCAGTTCTTGCGCCGGGGCCCTTTTCGCTGGAAAAGGCCAAAAGCTGCGGCCGGTGCTGGTGCGAGGAATGAACCGATGATCGAGTGTTTGCGCCACGCTTCAGCTGCATGGCTAGTGCCCCCATTCGCGCTGTTGGCAAGCTGCGGCGGAGACGAGCCGATGGGCGCGCCGGTGGTAATCGCGCCGCCCCCGCCCGTGGCCGCCGCAGGAAACTGGCAATTGGTATGGTCCGACGAATTCGACGGGACCGCCATCGATCCCGCGCGCTGGAATGCAATCGAGGATTGCTGGGGAGGGGGCAACAACGAACGCCAGTGCTATACCGCAAGGCCCGAAAACATCGTGCTGGAGGGCGGCGTGCTGGCGCTGGTGGCGCGCGAGGAGGAATATACCGGTGCCGCCTGGCCCGCGCATATCGCGCCCACCCGCCCCGATCCGAACGAGCAGGCGACCAAGCCCTTCACCTCGGCCAGGCTGACCACGCGCGGCCATGCCAGCTGGACTTACGGCCGGTTCGAAATGCGCGCCCGGTTGCCGCAGGGGCAGGGTGTGTGGCCCGCGTTCTGGATGATGCCCGAAGACGATGCTTATGGCGGCTGGCCGCTTTCGGGCGAGATCGACATCATGGAAGCGGTCAACCTGGGTGTTGTCTGCAATGAGTGCGAGGCGGGCGGCGAAAATTCGGTGCTCGGCACGCTGCATTTCGGCGATCTTCCGCCCGCCAATGTGTTCCGCAGCCGGGAAATTTCCCTCCCTGCCGTGCTCGACGGGCAGTTCCACACCTACGGCGTGATCTGGGAACAGGGGCGCTTTACCTGGAGCGTGGATGGCCAACCCTTCGGCACCATGCAGGCATCTGAATGGTGGACTGCGGCCAGCAGCGATCCGCAGGCCCCGTTCGATCGCCGCTTCCACATCATCGTCAATCTGGCGGTGGGCGGCAACTGGCCCGAAAGCACCGCGTTGGGCGGAGTATCGACCGACGGCTTTCCCAAGCGGCTGGAAGTGGACTGGGTGCGGGTCTGGCAATGCGATGCAGATAGCGCTACCGGGCGCGGTTGCAGCGGAGGAAATTGACGTGGCGCGAAGGCGGCAATCGGTAACGATCAAGCATGTGGCGGCCGATGCGGGCGTTTCGTTGCAGACGGTCAGCCGCGTCATCAACAACGAGGCCAATGTCCGCCCCGAAATGAAGGAAAGGGTGCAGGCATCGATCGATCGGCTGGGCTATGTCCCTTCTATCGCAGCACAGCGGATGAGCGGTTCGCGCAGCTATCTGATCCTCGCCTTGAACGATCGGGAGCGCACCATCGCCGACTGGAACGCGCGCGAGGGCAACGACTGGGTGGATCAGATGCTGATGGGCGGAATGCTCAAATGCGCCGAATATGGTTATCGCCTGATCTTCGAACTGGTCGATACCCATGACGACAATATCCAGCGCGAACTGAAGGCGGCGATCGCCGCGCTGCAACCCGACGGAGTGATCCTGACCCCGCCGCATTCGGACAATCCGCTGATTACCGGCTTGCTGGCCAAGCTGAAGATCCCCTTTGCCCGCATCGGCTCGCGCGCCAATGGCGGCAACATTGCCATTACGATGGGCGACAGCCGGATGGCCGCGCTGGCCACGCGCCACCTTATCGGCAAGGGGCACCGGCGGATCGGCTTCATCGCCGGCCCGCGCGATTATGCGCTCAGCGCAAGGCGCAAGGACGGCTGGCTGGCGGCGATGGAAGAAGCGGG
>JBGSLI010000427.1:0-9185 GCA_041740775.1 Alteraurantiacibacter sp.
CCGGCGGCGGGCAGATGGGCCGAAGCATCGAGCAGCACGAGATCTGCCGCGCCCGCTTCGCCCGCCAGCCATTGGGTGGAGACAAGGGTTTGCATGGAGCATGGCCTAGCCGGTGCAAGGGCCAAGGTAAATTGCCGATCCCGCTTCAGGATACCGCCCGCGCCGCCAGCCTGATGTGAACCTGCAAACTGCCACCGAGATGCAAGGCACGCAGCTTCTCCTCCCCCGGTGCAGGCGGATTGCCGATCACGAAGGCCTTGCGCATCGGAACGATCCCCGCGCCGATCAGGCGGAACCGCGCCAGCGGCAGGATCAGCGCATCGGGCGCATTGTCCACCGGCAGCACCGCATCGCGCGGCATCTGCCATTCGCCCGCCAGGCTTTGCGTGGTGCCCGGCGCCAGCATGGCGAGGCGATGGAGCCGGGCATCCTCCATGTCCGGCCCGCCCAATTGTTCCTGCGCGGGAAGCGAACTGTGCGCGCTGACCATGTCGCTAAACACCCGCAACGAAACGATGTGGCCGCTGCCGGTATTGGCAAGTTCCAGCCGCCAGTTGAGCACGACGCGGGTAGGGCCGATCGACAGGCGGGTGGGAAACAGCGTGAGGCCGAGCGCGCCCGCGCCGGGCGGCCGATCTTGCGCCGCCTGTTCCGCCTGCTGTTCGTCGAGCATGTCCATCGCGTGAAAATACCCCGAAGTGCCCATTCTGCATAGCACGCTTGTGCATCGGTCCGCTTCGCGCCATCAGATCGCAGCATGAGCGAACCACAAGAATCCGGACAGCCGCAATTTCTTGGCTGGCAGACTGCATTGCCCGATTCGCCCGATCAGGCGGTGCTCGATTACGTCCCCAATCCGCGCCCCGGCGCGCTTTATCTGGTGCGCTTTGCCGCGCCCGAATTCACCTCGCTGTGCCCGGTGACCGGCGCGCCCGATTTTGCGCATCTGGTGATCGATTACGCGCCGGGCGAAACCATCGTCGAATCCAAAAGTCTCAAACTGTTTCTCGGCGCATTCCGCCATCACGGCGGCTTCCACGAAGATGTGACGGTGGGCATCGGCCAGCGCCTGTTTGCCGAAATGGCCCCGCGCTGGCTGCGCATCGGCGGATACTGGTATCCGCGCGGCGGCATTCCGATCGACGTGTTCTGGCAGAGCGGCGCGCCGCCCGAAGGGCTGTGGCTGCCCGATCAGGGGGTTGCGCCCTATCGCGGGCGCGGCTGAAGCGATCGGATCGATTTTCGGCATGACCCTTGTCTGCAACCTTTGGCATCGATTAGGAGCAGCACAGCCATTCAGGCGGCAGGGGGGATCTGCTGCTGCATTTCGTCTTGAAAGGACTTTTCCATGCGTATCGTGATGATCGGCACCGGCTATGTCGGGCTGGTTTCGGGGGCCTGTTTCGCAGATTTCGGCCACGAGGTGATCTGCGTGGACAAGGACCAGGCGAAGATCGATGCGCTGCTGCGTGGCGAAATCCCGATTTTCGAGCCGGGGCTGGACGAACTGGTGGCGAAGAATGTGGAAGCCGGGCGGTTGTCCTTCACGCTCGATCTGGCGCAGGCGCTGCCGGGCACCAATGCGGTATTCATCGCGGTGGGCACGCCGTCCCGGCGCGGCGATGGCCATGCGGATCTTTCCTATGTCTATGCCGCCGCGCGCGAAATGGCCCCGCTGCTGCCTGCGGGCGTGGTGGTGGTGGACAAATCCACCGTGCCCGTGGGAACGGGGGACGAGGTGGAACGGCTGATCCGCGAAGAAGCGCCGGGCCTCGATTTCTCGGTCGCCTCCAATCCCGAATTCCTGCGCGAAGGCGCCGCGATCGACGATTTCAAGCGGCCCGACCGGGTGGTGATCGGGGTCAACGACGAACGCGCGCACCGCGTGCTGGAAGAAATCTACCGCCCGCTTACCCGCAATGAATCGCCGCTCATCACCATGAGCCGCCGTGGCGCGGAGCTGACCAAATACGCCGCCAACGCCTTTCTCGCCACCAAGATCAGCTTCATCAACGAAATCGCCGATCTGTGCGAGAAGGTGGGCACCGATGTGCGCGATGTGGCCAGAGGCATCGGGCTGGACAGCCGCATCGGCAATCGCTTCCTGATGCCGGGGCCGGGCTATGGCGGATCGTGCTTTCCCAAGGATACGGTAGCGCTGCTCAAGACCGGGCAGGATTTTGAAAGCCCGCTCAGGATCGTCGAAAGCGTGGTGGCCAGCAACGATCAGCGCAAGCGGGCGATGGGCCGCAAGGTGGTGAACGCGATGGGCGGGGGCGAACAGCACGGCAAGACCGTGGCGGTGCTCGGTCTGACCTTCAAGGCCAATACCGACGACATGCGCGACAGCCCCGCGATCAGCATCGTGCGGGCCTTGCAGGATGCCGGGATTGCGGTGAAGGCCTATGATCCCGAAGGGATGGAACAGGCGAAAAAGGTGCTGGAAGGCGTCACCTATTGCGACGGGCCCTACGAAGCGCTGGACGGCGCCGATGCGGCGGTGATCGTGACCGAATGGGATGCCTTCCGCGCGCTCGATCTGGACCGGGCGAAGGCGCTTCTGAAAGCCCCGCTGCTCGTGGATCTGCGCAATCTCTACAGCCGCAGCGATGTGGAGCGGCACGGCTTCACCTATGTCGCGGTGGGCCGCTGATAGCCCGGACCAGACACGCTAGGGCAAATCGGCCAGACCGCTTGCCCGGACAAAATGGGGGACAGAAGAGGGGGGCTTCGATGCGCAAGACGACGAGTTACGACGCGGTCGAATATCCCGCCGCCACCTATTCCACCACGCATCCCGGCCATCTGGCCGCGCTCGCCCGGTTGCACGGATTGACCGCGCCTGATCCCTGCCGCGCGCGGGTGCTGGAAATTGCCGGCGGCGACGGGCTCAATCTGGCAGCGATGGCGGTCGGTCTGCCGCAAGCGCATTTCACCAGCTTCGATCTTTCGCGCGAAGCCGTGGCGCGCGGACGGGCGCTGGTGGAAACCGCCGGGCTTGCCAATGTCGATGTGGTGGCAGGCGATCTTCTCGACTGGTCCGAAACGGCATCGGGAAGCTATGATTATGTCATCGCCCACGGGCTTTATGCCTGGGTTCCCGAAACGGTGCAGGCGGCGATGTGGCGGCTGATCGATCGCGTGCTCTCGCCCGAAGGCATTGCCTTTGTCAGCTACAACGCGCTGCCGGGCGGATATCTGCGGATGGCGGTGCGCGACATGATTTGCCACGCCGCGCAAGGCCTGACGGGCGATGCGCGGATAGCGAAGGCGCGCGAGGTTCTGCGCAGCTTTTCCGCCCCGCGCGAAGGTGATCGCATGGTGCAACAGGCGCTGCGCAAAGTGGCCGAACCGATGCTGGCGAAGAACGACGGATCGCTGTTCCACGACGAGCTTGGCGAGCATTATGCGCCGCAATCGCTCACCGGTGTGGCGGCGGCGGCGGCAAGCCACAATCTCGCCTTCCTCAATGATTCGACGCCGCGGATGGTGGATGACGGGCTGCCGGGGGAGGCATGGGGCGATGCCGAAGTGGTGGCCGCCGCGCAGGCCAGCGATTACGAGGCGGTGGCCTTCTTTCACCAGAGCCTGTTCGTGCGCCCCGGCCGCAACCCCTCCCGCGCGCTCGATCCCGCAGCCTTCGGCCAGCTTTTCGCCAGTGCGCGGCTGGAACGGACCGGGGCGAGCGAATTCGCGCATCAGGAAGGCCCGTTCGAAATCACCGATACCGGTCTCGCCGATTTTCTCGAAGCGCTGGGAAATGCCTGGCCGCAGCGCCTGCCGCTGGCGCAATTTGTCGCCTCGCCGGAACATGCCGAAGCCTTGCTCGATCTCTATCGCAGCGCAATCCTCTCCTTTCATGCGCTGCCCTTTCCTGGGACGGTGGAGCCGGGCGAGCGGCCTGAGGCCAGCCCGCTGCTGCGCGCGCAGGTAAAGCTGGAAATGCCGATCCTGTTCTCGCTCGATCTGAAGGTGGTGACGATGCAGAAGGGCCCGCGCCACTTCCTGTCCTTGCTCGACGGCACGCGCGATCGCGCGGCGCTGGAACGCGATTGGGCGGCAAGCGCATATGGGACAGAGGTGCCCGCCGGTGCGGCGGTGGATCAATTGGCGAAAGCCGCCCTTTTGCTGCGTTGATCCTGCTTCGGCTATAAATGTGGGCGATGTAACCAATCCCGTCACTGTAATAAATCTGACATTGCACTGTCGCCAGTTCATCATGATCCAAGTCTAGGCGCGCCTCCAGATACAATAATCGGAGGCCGACCATGAGAATTTCCCGCCTGCTGGCCAGCGCCAGCGCATCCGCATTCACACTGGCCGCCTTTGCCACCCCCGCCATTGCGCAGGACCGGCCGGCCGAAGCGGAGGGCGAGGATCAGATCCAGTCGGCCAGCAATATTGTGGTGCTGGGCGAAATCGGCTTTCGCAACCGCAGCGAAGGTGCAGAGCCGGTGCTGGTATATGACGAACAGTTCTTCCAGCGGTTCGAACCGCTGACCGCGGGCGATGCCCTGCGCCGGGTGCCGTCGGTCACCTTCCTTTCCGATGTTATCGAAAGCGATGGCGCGCGCCTGCGCGGGCTCGATCCGGGCTACACCCAGATCCTGATCAACGGCGAACGCGTGCCCGGATCGAACGCGGACCGGTCGTTCTTCCTCGATCGCGTGCCCGCCGAACTGATCGAGCGGGTGGAAATCGTGCGATCTTCCACCGCCCGGCGCACCGGCGATGCGGTAGCGGGCACGATCAATATCGAATTGCGTGACGGGCTTTCGCTCGATGGCGGATATGTGCGCGGCGGCGGCCTGCTGTTCGACGATGGCGAGTTCAAGCCGAGCGCGGGCCTGTATTACGGCGGGGCGCTTGGCCCCGGGCGCGTGCTGCTGGGCGTCAACGTCCAGGGGCGTTACAATCCGAAGCTGAAATCCAGCTTTCGCTTCGGCGATTCGCCAGAAAACAACCCGGCCTTCATGACCGAAGATTTCGATAACCGCGAAGACCAGACCGATACCCGCGACGGCACCGATTATGCAGGGAACCTCAGCTGGATTTTCGATAACGACAGCACCTTCTTCGAAATCTCCGGCAATTATGTCCGCACCGAGCGGACCGAAGACGAAAGATCCTTTGAATATGACGACCCCACTGCGGTGAACGGCCCGGTGCGCGCCAGCATTCCCGGCAATCTGCTGACCGACAACATCAATCTGAACGACATCACTCAGGAAAGCTTTTCGGGCAGCGCGAAAGTGAAGCAGGAGTGGGGCGCGGGTGAAACATCGCTGCGGTTCTCCTTTGCCCGGTTTGACGATTTGCAGGATGAATTCGAACACGAAATCGATTTCGACCGGGCCACGCCGCGTTTTACAGGCGATCTTACCCTGCGACAGATCGTGGACGAGGAGTTCGCACTGGAATTGGAGCACAAGATTCCGCTGTCGGACGATCTGGCGCTGGCTGTGGGCGGGTTTGCGCAGAACAAGGATCGCGATACCGATATCGGGGAAATCCGCAATCGCTTCAATCTGACCGCCGCCGACCGGGAAGGATATGATCAGTTTTCGCGTTCGCCACTGGAATTCGCGCCCAGCTTCGGCCCGCTCGAAGCGCCTGCAGGCGGGTTGAACACCATCGAGGAAGACCGCCGCGATCTGTTTGCGCTGATCGAAGGGGAAAGCGGTCCGGTCACTTTTGAAGTCGGGCTGCGGTGGGAAAGCACCGATGTCACCGTGGAGGATTTCACCGTCGATCCGGCGCTGGCGCTGACCGAGGTGGATTATGATTTCTTCCTGCCATCGGCATCGGCCAAGATCGCCATCGGCGATGGCAGGCTGACGTTTTCGGGCGCGCGCACCATGCGCCGCCCGCGGTTCGATTTCATCAGTCCCGCGCTGCTCGAAGCCGAACTGGGCGACAATGATCTGCTGGGCAATCCGCTGCTCAGGCCGGAAACCGCCTGGGGCGGCGATGTAGGTTACGAACAACGCATCGGCCGCACCGGCGTGGCGGGCGTGAACCTGTTCTATCGCTCGGTGGAAAATCTGGTCGAGGTTGCCAATACCGGCGTCGAAGGGTCCGAAGGCTCCGGCACTTTCGTTCTCCAGCCGCGCAATTCGGGCGATGGCGAAGTCTGGGGCATTGAATTCGATCTTTCCACCAGCCTTGGCTTCATCGGCCTGCCCGATACCGGCATTTTCGGAAATCTGGGGCTGCTCGACAGTTCGATCGACGATATTTTCGGGTCGCGCCGGTTCAACGGCCAGTCCGAATATGTCTATAACGTTGGCTTCATTCACGATTTCACCCGGCTCAACGCCGCCTTCGGCGTGAATTACCGCAAGCAGGGTGCCGCGATTGACCGGCTGGTGGGTGAAGAGGTGACCACCACCTATGGCGCGGATCTGGAAGTGTTTGTGGAAAAGAGCTTCGGCGACAGTTTCACTATCCGCCTGGTCGGTTCCAACCTGCTCGATTCGAGCAAGGATGAGGTATTCAACAAATTCAACACGATCCAGGAGCAGTTCGATCGCGATTTCGACGAATTCGAGCTGGAGAGCGAAGAGGCCGGGCCGGTGTTCCAGCTGATCGCCCGGTATGCCTTCTGATGATGGCGCGTGTGATTCCGGTTCTGCTGGCGGGTTTTCTGGCTGCCTGCGCCACCGCGCCACGCGGGCTTGTGCCGGTAACGGTGGCGGCGGCGGGGGAAACCGAGCCGGTGGGCACCGCCGATCAGGATGCGGCTGACGATCCGGCGATCTGGCGCAATGCGGCCGACCCCGCCGCCAGCCTGATTGTCGCCACCGACAAGAAGGCGGGCCTGTATGTCTACGGGCTGGACGGGCGCATGCGCAGCTTTTTCGATGCCGGTGCGGTGAACAATGTCGATCTGGCAGACATGGGCGATGCGGGCGCGATCGTGGTGGCGCGCGATCGCAATGATCTGGCGCAGGCGGTATTGCAGATCTTCCGGCTGGACACGGCCACTGCCGTGCTGGAACCGCTGGCGCGCGTTCCGGGCGGCGCGGGCGAGGGATACGGCCTGTGCCTGTGGCGCGCGCCCGATGGCCTGCGCGCCTATTCGGTGCTCAAGCACGGGGTGATCGAGGAATACCGTCTGACTATCGGCCCCGAGGTGGAAGCTGTTCCCCTGCTCACCAGGCAGGTTCTCACCCAGCCCGAAGGCTGCGTTGTCGATCCGCGCAACGGCACATTGTATGTGGGCGAGGAGGCGGCGGGCATCTGGCGCTTTGCCCAAGGATCGGCGCAAGGGCAGATCGTGGCGCCGGTGGACAATCAATGGCTGGTAGCCGATGTCGAAGGGCTGGCACTGGTTCCCGAAGGTGCGGCTGGCGGATATCTGGTCGCATCGAGCCAGGGCGACAATGCCTATACGGTATTCGCACTGCCCGATATGCAGCCGCTGGGACGCTTTGCGATTGCTGCGGGCGCCTTTGGCGCGACCGAGGAAACCGATGGCATCGACCTTGTCACAGGCGATTTCGGGCCGGATTATCCTGGCGGATTGTTCGTGGCGCAGGATGGCATCAACCCGCCCGCCGCGCAGAATTTCAAAATGTTGGGCTGGGATGCGATCCGCACGGCATTGGGATTTTGAAGCATTGGGGTAACAGGCATCGGGCAATTGAGGCTAGTAGATCCGTCGCAGAGTCGCACGAAGGGAAGTCAAGGTCATGCATACAGATCGCCGCCAGTTCATTGCCGCAACCGGGGCCGCATTTGGCGGGCTGCTGCTGAGCGGATGCCAATCCGCCCGCGCACCGATTGCCGCATCGGGCACCAATCGCTTCGGCCCGCTGCAACCCGATCCCGCGGGCGTGCTCGATCTGCCACCGGGTTTTTCCTATCGCGTGCTGTCGCGGCTGGGCGATGCGATGGACGATGGCGGCAGTGTGCCCGACCGGGCGGACGGCATGGGCTGTTTCGATATCGGCGGCGGACGGCTGGCGCTGGTGCGCAACCACGAACTTTCGCCCGATCATGACAGCGGGGGGGCGAGCGGCCCGGCCTATGATACGGTAGCGCGAAGCCTGGTGCCGCTGGCGGGCGGAACCACCACCATCGTGCTTGATGCGGCAACGCTTGGTGTGCAGCGGCAATATCGCAGCCTGGCGGGAACGATCCGCAATTGCGCGGGCGGCATCACCCCGTGGAACAGCTGGCTTTCGTGCGAGGAGAACACCTCGCGCGCCGACGGGCGGATCAACAAGGATCACGGTTACATATTTGAAGTGCCCGCCGACGCGCCCGGCCAGATCGATCCGGTGCCGCTGGTGGCGATGGGGCGCTTCAACCATGAAGCCGCCTGCGTCGATCCGGCCACCGGCATCGTCTATATGACAGAGGACCGTGGCGATTCGCTGCTTTATCGTTTTATCCCCTCCCATCCTGGCCAATTGGCGCGCGGCGGCACCTTGCAGGCGCTGGTGCTGGAAGGCGTGGCCGATACCAGCAACAAGGACGCTGTGACTATGCGCGTTGGCGCGCCGGTGCGCGGCAGCTGGATCACGCTCGATGATCCCCAATCGCCCGCAGACGATCTGCGCCATCGCGGCGCGGCGATGGGCGCGGCGGTATTCTCGCGTGGGGAAGGCATATGGATGGGCGCTGGCGAGCTGTATTTCACCGCCACCAGCGGCGGTGCGGCGGGCGAAGGGCAGATTTTCCGCCTGCGCCCCGCGCCCCACGGCGGCCCCCAAAGCACCGACGCGCTCGATCTGTTTTACGAAAGCCGGTCCGCCGCCGATTACAGCTTCGGCGACAATCTGTGCATCGCACCCTTTGGCGATCTGGTGGTGTGCGAAGACCAGTATGGCGATACGGTGGACAATTACCTGCGCGGGATCACGCCTGCGGGGCAGGCCTATGCGCTGGGCCGCCTGCGTTTGCAGACCGAGACCGCGGGCGCGTGCTTTTCTCCGGATGGGCGGGTGATGTTCCTCAATATCTACAGCCCGGCGATGACCATCGCGATCACCGGGCCGTGGCCCGCCTGACGGGGCCTGCGGTATGACCCTGACCACGCGCCCGGCGGTATTGTTCGTTTGCCTGGGCAATATCTGCCGCTCGCCGCTGGCCGAAGGGGCCATGCGTGCAGCGGCGGAGGCGGCGCGGCTGGACTGGCATATCGACAGCGCGGGCACCGGCGGATGGCACGTCGGCAA
>JBGSLI010000428.1:0-2664 GCA_041740775.1 Alteraurantiacibacter sp.
GCGCAGCGATGCGCCAAGGAAGAATTCGGTCCCGATCACGTCATAGGTATCGGGCCAGGTGTTGTTGCGTTCCTGGCGCGTGCCCAGCAGCGGCGGGCCGTTGTCGAGCAGATTGTTGACACCGCCCCACAGCCTGTAGCGATCCGAAATATCATAGCTGAACGATAGGTCGACATAGCTGGTGCTGCCGATCCGGGGCACTGCAACCGTGCTGGCCGCAGGGGCCGTTCCGCCGCGGCGCAGCGGCAGCACCAGATCGTCCAGCGTAACCGAATCCAGCCAGCGATGCCTCACGCTGAGGGCCAGCGGGCCATCGGACCAGGTCAGGCGGGAGGTGGTCTTGAACTCCATCTTGGGTTCGGAGCAGGTCGGACCGAACAGGCCGACACAGACATTGTCACGGTCGGCAATGTCTTCGATCGGCCGGACGGTGAATTCATCCACCCAGCCTGCCGCCACCGAGAGATCGAAACGGCTGGTGTCAGAGATCAGGCCAAAACCCGCATCAATGCGATAGTTCAGCTGAACATCGATCCCGGACGTCTTGAGCCGCCCGATGTTCTCATTGAGCGCAAAAACCGGGAACTGGGTGTCGATCACGCCATTGGCCGGATTGCGCGTTACCGCCTGACAGGCCACGCTGTCGATGTCCTGCAACTGGTTGAAACACAGGTCGAGGATCGAATTGACCCCGCCCGCCAGTGCGCTGATCGCCCCGGTCACCTCGATGTTGTAATAATCGATCGTCAGCCGGAGGCCCGGCAAAAAGCCAGGGGTCAGGATCATTCCTGCGGTGAACGTGTCCGATTTCTCTTCGTTCAGATTGGCATTGCCGCCCAGCACGCCGGGAATCTGCGTATTGGGCTGGAGCGATGCCTGCCCGACCGAAGCGGCGGGAACGCCATTGGCGATGCACAGATCGCGCACCACCGTATTGGTGGCGGCACTGGCCAGCGCGCAAGGATCGGTTGCCGCCACCGGGAACGTGCGATTGCCGCCGAAGGTTTCGCCCACATTGGGCGCGCGGATTGCCCGCTGATACTGTCCGCCAAAGGCAAAATCGGACGATACCTGCCAGTCGACGCCGCCCTGGTACGTCCAGACCCCGGCGACATTGGCGAGATCATAGTCGGAATAGCGGAAGGCCCCGTTCACTTCGAGCGAGCGGGCAAAGGGCACGTCCGCCAGCAATGGCACGCGAACCTCGCCGTAGAGTTCCCAGACATCGATCTGGCCATTGGTGGCCGTGATCGGATTGAACCCGGCAATGTCGCCCGCCGCCAGCAGCGGATCGGGCCTGAAATTGGCCGAACTGGAGCGGTATTCCGCCCCTGCCGAGAAACCGACCGGCCCGGCGGGCAGGCGGAACAGCGTGCCGGTCAGGTTGGCCGAGGCGACGTGCAGATCGGTAATGTCGACATTGACCGATGTTTCGGAAATGAAATCGAGGCCTGCCTGCGAGATATTGGGCCCGAACGGATTGATGATCGGCGCGCCGCCCGGCCCCGATCCCGACAGGATTCCCTGGCGGAACCGGCTGAGCGAGACATTGCCGGTCTGCGTCTGGGTGTTTTTCGACCGGGCGTAGGAGTAATAGGCTTCCCAGTTGAGATCGCTCAGCACATCGCCGCCGCTCTCGCCAATTTCGCCGCGCAGGCCCGCCATCACCCGCCAGGCATCGCGATCGTCCCGGTTGCGCCGCGGTCCGGCCTCGGATAGCCGGCGGTTGAAGCCGAGATTGACCAGCCCGTCATTGGCGGTTCCACCAACGCCGTTCTGATCGAGCAACCCAAGGATATCGCGCAGCGGCTGGCCGATGAACGGGTTGGACACTTCGACAGGCATTGTCGCGCTGACAAAGCTCGAGGCGAAGCCCACCGTCGTGTCGCTGTTGGTGAACGCACCTTCGAAAAAGCCCGTGACACTGTCGGTCAGGTCATAATGACCCAGCGTGGTGACGGCCCAGCGTTCCTGCGGGATGCGCAGGAAATTATCGACCGAATAGTCGAAATCGTCGCCGGGACGCACGAAGGGGCGGATGTTGAGGCCGCTATCGTCGGGAATGAAACCATTGCCGCCAAGCCCGGTGATCCCCGCCGCCGCATAGGCCGCCGCAAGTCCGGGAACCGCGCCGATTGCCGCCGCGCTTGTCGGAAGGCCGGTGAAGCGGCCGTTGGGCACAAATGACGATCCGCCAAAGGCCAGCACGCGTTCGCCATTCACCGTCTGATCGGCCAGATTGGACGACGAGAACGCCCGGTCAGCGGTGCCGATCGCTTCGCGCTTGAAATAGTTTCCGGTAACCGTGATGTTGCCGCGGCCGCCGCCAAAATTGGTGCCCCCGGTCAAGGTAACATCGGCGATCCCGCCATCGCCGCGGCTGTCGAGCGAATATTGCCCGCGCGCCTCGATCCCTTCGAAATCGTCCTTGAGGATGTAGTTGACCACCCCGGCGATGGCATCCGAGCCATAAACCGCCGAAGCCCCGCCCGTGACCACTTCGACCCGCTCGATCAGCGCAGTAGGAATGGCGTTGATGTTGGTGACCTGCGTGGCGTCGAAGAAGACGTAACGGCGGCCGTTTACCAGCACCAGATTGCGGCTGGCACCAAGCCCGCGCAGATCGAGCGTGGCCGCGCCCGTGCCGGTGGCGCTGGCCAGCGA
>JBGSLI010000429.1:0-7948 GCA_041740775.1 Alteraurantiacibacter sp.
CGGCGGCGACGCATTCGTTCTTCTGCAGCAATGGCGTGCTGGTGCAGCAGACCGGGCTGGAATACCACGCGCTGGCCGCGCAGCTTGGCGGACTGGCGTTGTTCGGCGCCTGCACCATCGCCTTCCTTACCATTGACGCGAGCCCGGCGCTGCTGGCGCTGGCCCAATGGCTGGCGATCCTGGCCGCCGCCATCATCCTGTGGCGAACGATCCGCAAACGGCTGGGGGTGGACAGTTCGCTGCTGGTGCTGCTTGTACGGCGGGACGGTGGCTTGGGGTGAACCGGTGGAGATCAGGCGTTGGGAGAATCAACGCAGGCTATGATGCGATCTGCGCGCTCTGCGCAATTTCTGCCGACGAACCGCGCGGGCGACCGATGAGCGGGATTTGCCGGGGAAAATCACAAAAAGGATCAGCATTCCCACCCCCAGCCGAGCCATTGCGCGAAGCCCGGAATGGCCGCTGACGACGACCGCTCCCGACAGAACCGCGAGACCGAGAACGCCAATCAGCCTGCCCTCCGCTGCCTGCTGATCGGAGAATTTCAGCAGCCGACCAAATCCCAGCATGACGATTGCGCCGGGCCAACCGAACAGCAGGAACAGTTCCGCCAGCGCCGGGGTCGTCAAGCCGACCTGGCCGCGCGTTCCCAGAATGTCTGTGACGCTCATCCCCACCGTCGCCTCCACCCCCAGCAACCCCGACGGGAGCGGCTGCAATATCCCGAAGAATTTCACCAGCGCATCGACAAAGGAGAAATCAAGATTGCGGTTTCCGGCCAGCGAGCGCGAAAAGGGCGAACCGGAATCGAGGAAATTGCTGGTTGCGGAAAAGCCATCATCCATTGCGCCCCCCGTTCCAAGATACATCTCTGACACCGTCGGCGAAGTCACTGCCACAAGATAGGGCTGCACGCCGCTAGGGTAGATATCGCGGTGGGTGATGCCGATAAACGACATGTAAACACCCAGCGCGATCAGAAATAAAACAAATGGGCGATTTCTGTATTGGCGTTTATTTTCGCCTATATTCATTTTTGTTAATACCAAAATCAAGATTGCTGCAATAATGAGAAGCGCCCCTGAGACACGACTGAATTTCCAAAGGAATGAAACTGAACCGATCAACCCGACGATGATGATCATTAATTCAAAAACGATTGGCGAATGTTTGTGGACAACTAACGAATAACTTGCAAGAGCGACAGCAATGATCCCAAAAATCACTGAAAGTGTAGAAAGCTGGACAATTATCTGACCCAGAAAATCTCTCTTTATCCACTGATCGGCACCGCGCTCGAACGATGATTCCACGAACTCTGACGGGCCAATACTTATAATAAAAAGCGACATTGATAATATCATGCAAACGATTATTACAACATAAGCATATGTTTTGCTTATTTTATAACTCTTCAGTTCTTTTGTGATATCATATTTCTGATTATTGATTGCCCGGCCATATCCAACAAAAACGGCAACCATCGCCAGGGCCGAAAATCCAATGGCGGTATTGAGAAATTCCGGTGCCAGCATCCAATCGTCCCACGATCCCGTGAGAAGATAGAGCCACGGGCTCAGATGATACTGGACCCACAACAGAAAAATCACGATTGTCCGCAGGTTGACGAGCGAAGCGCGCGCGCCTGATGTCCCGGCGATAACGGCAAACAGCACCGCAAGACCAAGCCCGAGAAAGGCATAGGAAACAATATCGAGCATTGATGGTTCGAGGCCCTGGGATTTGCCGGCCACATGCAGGCCGCAGCGGGTTCTAGCCGGGCCGCCGTGGCAGGGCAACCGGCCCATGCCATCGGGTTCAAGCCGTTTTGCTCGCCTTCGAGGCCTCTTCACGAGCGCTTTCGATAGACAGGGAATCGAACGATCGGCTAGCGCGGGTGCGATATGGTGAGATCGAATGGAGTGCAGCGGTTGCCGGATTCTCAAATTCCCCGCGTCTGCATGCTGACAGGCTCGATCTCGCTGAAAGCGGGCGGAATATATGATGCGGTGAGAATTCCCGCCAACATCCTGGCAGGCAGCGGCGCGAACATTTCCGTTCTGTCCCAGCAAGATGATCGTACCGGCGAAGCGGTGAAGCAGTGGCGGACGACCGCTATGCGGATCATTCAGCCGATCGGCCCGCGCGGCTATGGTTCGATTGCCGCCTATCTTCGTGCGTTGCGGGAAATCGATCCGCAGATCGTCCATCTCAGCGGGATCTGGCTGCCCGCCTCGCTTGCCGCCTATCGCTGGCAGCGCCAATCGCAAGCGCCACTGCTGATATCGCCGCACGGGATGCTGGACGAACGCGCGCTGCAATTTTCGCGCCTGCGCAAGCTGATTGCGGGCCGCTTGTTCGAGCGCAGGGGGATTTTGTCCGCAACCGCCATGCACGCGCTGAACGAAAGCGAGGCAGGTTCGATGCGCGCCTTCGGTTTCGGCGGCCCGATTGCGATCATTCCGAACGGAATCGAGATCGGCGATCCACCGCCTGACGAAAACCGGGGCGAAAGCCTGGGCGATAGCCGTGTCCGGCGCCTGCTGTTTCTCGGCCGCATCCATCCCAAGAAAGGCCTGTCGCAACTCCTCGACGGGTGGAGCAGATTCCGCAAGTCCCCGGCGCAATCGGATCGCTGGCAACTGGATATCGCGGGCTGGGACGATGGCGGTCATCTGAATGCGCTCCGGCGGCAGGCCGCACAATTGGGGCTGGAGGATTCGGTAAACTTTCTCGGCCCGTTATACGGAGAGGACAAAGCTGCGCGGCTGCGCGGGAGCGATGCCTTCATCTTGCCTACCTTCAGCGAGGGCCTGCCCGTCGCGGTGCTGGAGGCGTGGGAGGCGGGATTGCCGGTGATAACCACCGATTTTTCCAACCTGCCGATCGGCTTCGCGCGCCGGGCGGCGATCCGCACAAGTCCCGATGGCGCGGCAATCGCGGAGGCGCTGGAACAGCTTGCCGCGCTGAGTGATGAGGAACGCCGCCAGATCGGCATGAGGGGGCGGCAATTGGTGATCGAGGAATTCGACTGGCAGCAGATCAGCAAGCAGTTTGCCGCGCTTTACCAATGGCTGCACCACGGCGGCGATGCGCCCGAATTCGTCCGGTTTCAGGCTGGCTTGTAAACTGTAACGATCAGGCTGGTCCGCAGCTTTCTGGGCAAGATCCAGTGCAGCGCGACGAACGCCGCTCTCAGAATGCGCGAACCGAAGTAATAGGACGGTTCGGAATGCGGATAGCGCACCAGCACCTCGCAACCCGGAAAGATCGCCCGCAATGATGCGGCATCGTTCATCTTGTACACCACTTCGAACTTGTCCTGATCGGCTCTTTCGGGCTGCGCGGATTTCAGCGCGCGGGCATACAGCTTTTCCGGCAGCAGCGAAGCGGCGATGGCGACATAGCCATAGCGGTTTGGCGTGCGCGCGCAGATCGTGCCGCCGGGGCGCAGCACCCGCACCAGCTCGGCCGCGATCGCTTCTGGCCGGGCGATGTGCTCGAAGGCAAAATCGCTGACGATGATATCGAAACTGCTGTCATCGAAGGGCAGGCGCGTGTCGCTTTCCATCAGCAGTTTTTCGTCCGCAGCCGGATGGCCCAGCACCGCATCGTCGATATCGCAGGCGGTGACATGCGCGCCCAGCGATCGCAGATCGAGCAGGTGGACGGCGTAACTGCGCCCTTCCTCCATAGCCTTCACCAGCGCCGCGCCGCGCCCCGCTCCGAAATCGAGAATCCTGCGCGCGCCGAGGGCAATCTGGCAGGCCTGCACGTGCTGATAGAACATGAAAGTCCCATCGATATCGAGCGCCGCCAATTGCGCCCGCAACGCTTCCCAGCCGGAAGCTTGCGCAAGGCCGCCGGAAATGTCGCGCGAAGGGTGTTGCTGCTGCAATGTCTGCTCCTGCATGGGCCGGTGCCCAGGCTTGCGCGATCTCGCCGGGCTTTGTCGAAACCCGATCCCGCTCGCCATTCGCGCCGCGTGTTAGCGCAATGGCTCCGCCGTGCAAGCCGCCTTGCGGCGCAAACGCTGCACGCTCTGGCAGTTTTCATACCTTGTAATCATACCGCAACATCGCCATTGGGGGCGGGCGGCAGGCGTTACAGCGGACATCCATGAACTTCACCCACCCCTTCCTTTGCGCGGACGGTGACGACAAGCTGCACGAAGAGTGCGGCATTTTCGGCATCATCGGCGGAGACGAAGCCTCCGCCACCACGGCGCTGGGGCTGCACGCACTCCAGCACCGGGGCCAGGAAGCGGTGGGCATCAGCAGTTTCGACGGGGTGGAATTCTTCACCCGCCGCGCGCTGGGCCATGTGGCGGAAAATTTCGCCACGCCCGAATCGCTGGCCGAACTGCCGGGGCATATGGCGGCGGGCCATGTGCGCTATTCCACCACCGGCGGCGCGGGGCTGCGCAATGTCCAGCCGCTCTATGCCGATCTGGCCAGCGGCGGCTTTGCCGTGGCGCACAATGGCAATATCTCCAATGCCGGCACGCTGCGGGCCGAACTGGTGCAAAAGGGGGCGATCTTCCAGTCCACTTCGGACACTGAGGTTATCATCCATCTGGTCGCCACCAGCCGCTATCCCACCATGCTCGACAAGCTGGTGGATGCGCTGCGGTTGGTGGAAGGCGCCTATGCGCTGGTGGTGATGACCCCGCGCGGCATGGCGGCGGTGCGCGATCCGCTGGGCATCCGCCCGCTGGTGATGGGCCGGCTGGGGGATGCCACCGTGTTCGCCAGCGAAACCGTGGCGCTCGATGTGGTGGGGGCAGAATTCATCCGTCAGGTCGATCCGGGCGAATTCATCGAGGTGGATTTTGACGGCACGATGCGCTGCCACCGCCCCTTCGGCAATATCGCCGAACGCCCGTGCATCTTCGAACACGTCTATTTCAGCCGCCCCGATTCGATCTTCAACAAGCGGTCGGTGTACGAAAGCCGCAAGAACATCGGCATGGAACTGGCCAAGGAAGCACCCTGCGATGCCGATCTGGTGGTGCCTGTGCCCGATAGCGGCGTGCCCGCGGCGATCGGCTATTCGCAGCAATCGGGCATTCCCTTCGAACTCGGCATCATCCGTTCGCATTATGTCGGGCGCACCTTTATCCAGCCGTCGGACGGCGCGCGCCATGCCGGCGTGAAGCGCAAGCATAACGCCAATCGATCGATCGTGGCGGGCAAGCGGATCGTGCTGATCGACGATTCGATCGTGCGCGGAACCACCAGCATGAAGATCGTCCAGATCATGCGCGATGCGGGCGCGGCAGAGGTGCATTTCCGCGTCGCCAGCCCGCCCACCGGCCACGGCTGCTATTACGGCGTGGATACGCCCGAACGGTCAAAACTGCTGGCAGGCAGGATGGATCTGGCGGCGATGCGAGAATTCATCCACGCTGACAGCCTGGCCTTCGTCAGCATCGACGGGCTGTATCGCGCGGTCGGCCACAATGGGCGCAACAACGCCTCCCCGCAATATTGCGATGCCTGCTTCACCGGCGAATATCCCACATCGCTGACCGATCTTGCCGGACGGCAGGATCGTGAGGCGCAGCTGGTGCTGCCGGTCGGCAATCCGGTCGGAAAGGTTGCCTGAAATGGCGGAAGTATCGGCCGAAAAGCCGCTTGCGGGCAGGGTTGCGCTGGTCACCGGCTCCAGCCGCGGTATCGGCGCGGCAACCGCATTGGCGCTGGCCGCCAGCGGCGCGCATGTCGTCATCACCGGACGCAAGGTGAAGGATCTGGAAGCGGTGGAGGATGCGATCCACACTGCCGGGGGCAGCGCCACCATCGCCCCGATGGACCTTGCCGAAAGCGATTCGATCGGGCGACTGGCGCAGGCGATTGCCGAACGCTGGGACCGGCTGGACATTCTGGTGATCTGCGCGGCGCAAATGCCCACGCTGACCCCGGTGACGCAGATCGATCCGCAGCAGTTCAACCAGGCGCTGACGCTGAACGTGCTCGCCACGCAGGCGCTGATCGCCGGCTTCGATCCGCTGCTCAAACGGGCCGAGGCAGGGCGGATCATCGGGCTTACCAGTTCTGTAGGCAGCCAGCCGCGCGCCTTCTGGGGGGCCTATGGCGCATCCAAGGCGGCGTTCGAAAACCTGCTTGAAACGCATGGCCGCGAAGTGGAGCGGATTTCGAAGATGCGCGTCGCCATCATCGATCCGGGAGCAACCCGCACCGCCATGCGCGCCCGCGCCTATCCCGGCGAAGATCCGAAAACGGTCAAGCCGCCCGAATCGGTGGGCGAACGCATTGCCGCACTGCTGGCGGAAGACTTTGCCAACCTCCACCGCGAAAGAGTGGAAATATCGCCTTAACCAGTTTTGCTAGGCTGCTGGTAAGCATTTCGGGACATTCTGCGCAAAGCAAAGGCCGCAAGCCAGGTGGTCTTGCCAAACATTGCACACCCAATTGGAGTTGCAGCCGCCATGAGCATCCAGAACACGCTGGGCCGCTACCATGTGGCCGCGCAGGAAGACCGCAGCGCCCCGCGCACGCGCATCATGATCCCGGCGCAATTGCGCGCATCGGGCAATCGCGCATTTCAGACGGTGGTGAACGATCTGTCATTGTCCGGCTTTTCCGCCACTGCGGTAAACCGGATGCACCCCGGATCGGTCTGCTGGCTGACACTTCCCGGCCTCGAATCGCTTCAGGCCGAAGTCGTCTGGTGGGAATCCGGCATGGCGGGTTGCGCCTTTGCCAATCTGCTGTCGCCGATCGTGCATGACAATATCCTGGCGCGTTATCGCGGCGATGGCAGCTTTCGCGCCTAGCGCACTCTGCGGAACCGCCTAGCGCGGCGGCACTTCCAGCAGGGTTTCCATCATCGCGATTGCCGCCTCGTTACCGATTCGGCGGATCAGTTCGCGGTCGGTATTGTCCCCCAGTTCGAAGGTCACGCCCGGCGCGCCGTAACTGTCATAGACGAAGGCCTTGGAAATCGGCCTGCCCGCCTCGTGCCGGGCATCGCGGTTCACATGGTAATCGGGCAACGCCAGTTGCAGCCGCGCCAGCCAGTTGCGGGTGAACAGTTCCGGCTCGGTCGGCAATGCGTCGGGGATAGTGTAGAATACATCCTGCCCGGTCGAATGGAAATCCAGCAGCAGTTGCAGATCCTGATCGGGATTGGCGTGGATGGCATCGAGCAGGCCTTGCATCAAACGCGTTTCGGGCTGGCTGAACGGCCCCCAGTCGCGGTTCAGATCCACCCCGCCGGTGTTGTGCCGCCAATGCCCCAGCACCACGCCATCGGGATTGAGCAGCGGCACCGCGATGGTGAGAAAGCGCGCGCGATAGGCCGCCGCCAGCGGCGTATCCGCCATCAGCGTATCCATGAAGGGAAACATCGCGAGTGCGCCGGTCACTTCTGGGGGATGCTGACGGCCGATCAGCACCACCTGTTCGCGCGCCGCTGTATTGCCGATGGCGATGCCGCCGATCTCTCGCCCCTGCGCGGATTGGCCAAGGATGAAACGCTGCCCGCCCCCGCCCGCCGCCCGCGCTTCCAGCCAGGCATCATAGGTCGAGGGCGGCAGGATTTCCTGCGCCGCCACAAAAACCGGCGCATCGCCCAGTTCCAGTTTGATCCGGGCAAAACCGATTCCGGCAAATTCGCCCAGCTCCACCCGGTCTGCCGGAACCTGATCCCAATGCACACCGTCGCGGCTGGTCTTTGGCCAATAGCGGTGCCCGCAGGCGGTGTAACTGAGCGTTATGCGCGTTTCCTGCGCGCCTTGCGGATTCAGGCGGAAGGCATACCAGGGGCTACAATTGATCGGCGGATCATCCTCCGGCGCGATCAGGACGCGGATATCGCCGCCACCATCGATCTCGCAGGAATCGATCGCCCCTGTGGGAAAGGCCGTATCCACCGCCACCCCCGCACCCTCGCAGCGAAATCCCGCTGCTGGTGCGGGTGCGGG
>JBGSLI010000430.1:0-2173 GCA_041740775.1 Alteraurantiacibacter sp.
GCGCAGCGATCCGTCCGGATCATGCGGCGCGATCTGTACCATTGCCTGAGCGGGCAGGCGGCCGCTGGTCGATGTTATGCTGACCGGCGTATTTACCGCGCAGCCGCCTGTCAGCCCAATTGCCAGCCCAATTGCCAGCAACGCAAACGCCGCGCCCCACCGGCGTTGGGCCAAGGCAATGTCAGAGATGTGCCGCCTCTTCATGTCTGGCCCCTTCGAAGAACGCATCCATGCGATAGCCGAAGCCGAAGACGGTTTGAATGGCAAAGCCGTTATGCGGGCGCAATTCCAGCTTGGACCGCACGCGCGAGACGTGCATGTCCAGCGTGCGGGTGGTGATATCGCCGATGTTTCCCCAGATCTTCGAGAAGATGTAGCTGCGCGAAAGCGGGCGGTTGAGGTTTTCGAAGAACAGCGCGGCGACCTTGAATTCCTTGGCGGTCAGGCGGATCGCTGCGCCGTCCATCTCGATTTCCTCGTTCAGCCGGTCGATCCGGTATTTGCCGAAGGCCTGATATCTCTCGGGCTTGGCAGGAGTGGTCCGGCGGCGCGCGGCGGCTTCGATCCGGGCCAGGATCACCACTTCGCTTTCGGGCTTGATGATGTAATCGCTCGCACCCTTTTCCAGTCCGCGCACGATATCGGATTTGAGCGAACGGCTGGTGATGAGGATGAAGGCGGGCGGCTGTTCGAGCGTTTCCACGCCCCAGCTGACCACTTCCAGCCCGGTGACGCCGGGCATGTTCCAGTCCACCAGCACCACATCATAGGTTTCACGCCGCAGTGCGACCAGCAGATCCCTGCCGTTGCGGAATCGATCGAAATCGTATCCGGTCGGTTCGAGACAGGAAGCGATCTGGTCCAGAACCTCCTGGTCGTCGTCGGCGATAGCGATTCTCAATTTTTTCAAACCAAATTCCCACCTCCGGGATTTTGACCCCGGTTTCCTCTGCTGCCTCTACGAGGTGGTTGTAACATTGACCATAAATTGACTCTGAATTGGATGTAATCGTTACGAGATTTTACAATTTGAGAGTGTGCGATTTACTTCATCGGCGGTCAATCTGCTCGATTGCCCCGATAGCCGGTCACGCGCCGGCCCCGGCCTTGTCCCCCGATCCGGCCCGGCAAGGCCGCTTTACCTGCGCCCGCTTTTTCGCCATTGCCGCTGCCATGACACCGCCGCACAATCCTTCACCGGAAATCCGCACCGACTGGACCCGCGAAGAGATCGCCGATCTGTTCGCGCTGCCCATTACCGAACTGCTTTTCCGCGCCGCCACCGTGCACCGCGCACATCATGCGGCAGACTCGGTGCAATTGTGTACGCTGCTGTCGATCAAGACCGGCGGCTGTCCGGAAGATTGCGGCTATTGCTCGCAAAGCGTTTCGGCAGACAGCGGGGTGGAAGCGACCAAATTGATGGATGTGCGCCAGGTGCTGCAAAGCGCGGCGCAGGCGAAGGACGCGGGCAGCCAGCGATTCTGCATGGGGGCCGCCTGGCGCAACCCCAAAGAGCGCGACATGCCGAAGATCGTGGAGATCGTGCAAGGCGTGCGGGCGATGGGCATGGAAACCTGCATGACGCTGGGAATGATCACCCCCGATCAGGCCGCGCAACTCGCCGATGCCGGGCTCGATTACTACAATCACAACGTCGATACCGGGCCGGAATATTACGAGCGGGTAATCACTACGCGCAAGTATGAAGACCGGCTGGCCACGCTGGAAAATGTGCGCGCTGCGGGCATCAATGTGTGCAGCGGCGGCATCGTGGGAATGGGCGAAACGCGCGCGGACCGGGTGGGCTTCATCCACACGCTGGCCACGCTGGAACGCCATCCCGAAAGCGTGCCGGTGAATGCGCTGGTGCCGGTAAAAGGCACCGTTCTGGGCGACATGCTGGCTGATACGCCGCTGGCCCGGATTGACGATATCGAATTCGTCCGCACCGTGGCTGCCGCGCGCATCTGCATGCCGATGAGCATGGTGCGCCTGTCTGCCGGGCGCGAGAGCATGTCCGATGCCACGCAGGCACTGTGCTTCCTTGCAGGTGCCAATTCGATCTTCACCGGCGACAGGCTGCTGACCGCGCCCAATGCCGGTGACGATGCCGATGCGGCGCTGTTCGCGCGGCTGGGGCTGAAGCCGATGGCGGGGGAAGAGCCGCTGC
>JBGSLI010000431.1:0-5710 GCA_041740775.1 Alteraurantiacibacter sp.
GGGCGCTGGTGCGGGCAAGGTGGAGGCGCGCGGCCAGTTCGCTGCCGCCGGGCAGGATGAAGCTGGTGAGCGGGGCAAGCCCGGCATTGACCGCATCGATCCGCGCTTCCAGCCAACTGACCTGCGCGGGCACGATCCGCAGCACCATTTCCGAAGGGGTGAAATCCGCCCCGCCGATATCGCCCAGCGGAGTGGCAAGATCGGCCCCCAGATCGAACAGATCGTTCTGGATGCGGGCGATTTCGGCCCCCGGCTCCCCCGTCATCTTCACTGCCGCCAGCCCCAGCGCGGCATTGGCGCTGTCCACCGCGCCCATCGCTTCCATGCGGTCGGCGTGCTTGGGCAGGCGCGATCCATCGACGAGGCCCGTGGTCCCGTCATCCCCGGTGCGGGTATAGATCTTGTTGAGCTTGACCATTGCTCCGCTCTAGCGGTTGATCGCCAGCAGGATCGCCACCACCACGATTGCCAGCGCCTGATATTTGATTCGCGCAAACATCGCCTGGTTCTGTTTTGCCTGCATCGCGGGCAGGTTCTCGCCGCCGGTTTCCAGATCGATCTTGGTGGTTTGCAGGAAGGCGATGATCCCGCGCACCAGCGATACCACCACCATCACGGCAAGCAGGACGATCACGATAGTCAGAAATGCGTTCATGCGTCACCATGTGGGTATGCGGAAAGGCTTATGCCAGACGGTATTTGGCCCATGCGAAGGCTTTGCGCCAGTGCCTTGCCATCCTCGCCTGCATTTCTTCGGTCGGCGAGCGAAGGGGAGCCGCGCCGCTTGGCCAGTTTCTCGCCGCTTTCGTCCAGCAACAGTGCGTGATGATACCACACCGGTGTCGGCAGGCCGAGCAGCGTCTGCAACAGCCGGTGGACATGGCTGGCGTCAAACAGATCCGCCCCGCGCGTTACCAGCGTGACGCCGTCTGCGGCATCGTCCAGCGTGGCGGCGAGGTGATAGCTGGCGGGGGCATCCTTGCGCACCAGCACCACATCGCCAAAGGCGCGCGGATCGGCGGCGATCTGTCCCGCGTTCTCGTCCTCCCAGAACAGCGGGCCGGTTTGCGCCAGTGCCTTATCCATATCCAGCCGCAGCGCGAAAGGCCGCGCGGGATCGGCATGGCCGCCCCTGCAGGTGCCCGGATAGATTGCGCCTTCCGGCCCGTGCGGCGGGTTCAAAGCCTCGATTTCGGCGCGGGTGCAGGTGCAGCGATAGAGCAGGCCCATGTTTTGGAGCCGCGCCGCCGCCGCCGCATAGCTTGCTAGCCGGGTCGATTGCGCGGGCACTTCCTCCCATGCCAGCCCCAGCCAGGCGAGGTCGCGGCGAAACTCCTCGGCCAGCGCCGGGCGGCTGCGCGCACCGTCGATATCCTCGATCCGCAGCAGGAATCGCCCGCCGTGTTCCTTCGCCAGATCGTGCGCGACGATTGCCGAATAGGCGTGGCCGAGGTGCAACGGGCCGTTGGGGCTGGGGGCGAAGCGGGTGACGATCACACTACGTCATTGCGAGAAGCGGGGCGGCGAAGCAATCCATCTCCTGCGTTCCCGGTCACCGCCGCGAAGGATGGCCGCGCCGGTTTGGCCGGCTCGCAAAGACGCGGGAATACAGGGAGCATGTGAATATCCCTGTGGATAGCCTGTCTGTAACGGGGTTGACGCTTTTGCGTGCAAGTGCACATTCCGGATCAATCAGGAAGGGCACCCATCTGTGTTCAAGGCCGAACTGATCGAACGCGCGGCGGTGTTCCGCAGCGCCGAAGGCGATCCGGCGAGAAAGCTGGAAAGCTGCCCCGCGCTGGTGCTCAACGCGGATTACACCCCGCTGTCCTATTATCCCTTGAGCCTGTGGCCGTGGCAGACGGCGATCAAGGCGGTGTTTCTCGAACGGGTGGATATCGTCGCCAGCTATGATCGCGCGGTGCATTCGCAATCGCTGGACATGAAGGTGCCATCGGTGATCGCGCTGCGGCAATATGTGCGGCCCAGCCAGTTTCCCGCCTTCACCCGGTTCAACCTGTTCCTGCGCGATCGGTTTTCCTGCCAGTATTGCGGCCGCCAGAAGGATCTGACCTACGATCACGTCGTCCCCCGGCGGCAGGGCGGGCGCACTACCTGGGAAAACATCGCCACCGCCTGCGCCCCGTGCAACATGAAAAAGGGCGGGCGCACGCCAAAGCAGGCGGGGATGCACCTCCAATATCAGCCGATCCGCCCGACCAGCTGGCAATTGCAACAGCAGGGCCGCGCCTTTCCGCCGAACTACCTCCACGAAACATGGCGCGACTGGCTCTACTGGGACATCGAACTGGAGGAATAGGCGGAGGCTGGTTATGGATTTTCGACGCTAATCAGTGCTTACTTGATTGTCTCAACTCAGAACGGCAATCTAAGCGAGTAGCTTTGATACTGCGGAGGCTCCCATTATTAATCTGCTCCCCACGGCCACTGGCTTTATGCGCATCGCGGGCGGCTGGTTTGGAGCCGCAGTAAAGGAAGAAGAGGCACTACCTTCTCTGCTTGCGCTTTTTATGGGGTGCCTTTTCGTTCTAGGCACGCTCGGTCCCGCTTTGGTTCTGGATCTCTTCATCTTTCTTCCACTGACGATCATTTTCGGAACTGGGGAAAGGCCTGAGGACTAATTCTGAGGTGCTATTCCAACGCCTCAAGTCACCGCCCCTCGCGCCGCATATTCCGCCTTCTGCCATTCCCCGCTGTCGAGAATATCGCGCAACTCGCTAACTGCGCACCAGCAGTCGGTGAAGCGGACGTAGGCGGGGGCGAAGCCGAAGCGAAGCACGTCGGGGGCGCGAAAGTCTCCCACCACCTTGCGGGCGATCAGCGCCTGACACAATTCCCAGGCGTGCGGATGGCGGAAGGAAAGCTGGCTGCCGCGCTGCGCGGGGTTTGCGGGAGAGATGCAGGCGAGTTCGGGCACCGTTTCCGCCATCGCCGCGCGGGCGAATTCGGACAGCAGTCGCGACTTGGCGACCAGCGCATCCACCCCGATCTGCGCCATCAGTTCCACGCCCACTTCCAGCGCGCTCATGCCGAGGACCGGCGGGGTGCCGCAGAGCAGGCGGGCTACTCCGGGAGCAGGCGCGTAATCATCGGCAAAGGCGAAGGGCTGCGCGTGGCCCATCCAGCCGCTCAAAGGTTGCACCAGATCGCCGTGGTGGCGGCGGGCGACATAGGCGAAGGCGGGCGCGCCGGGGCCGCCGTTCAGATATTTGTAGCCGCAGCCGACGGCGAAATCTGCGTTTGCGGTAGTCAGATCCACCGGCACCGCGCCCGCGCTGTGCGACAGATCCCACAGCACCAGCGCGCCCGCATCATGCGCGGCCTGCGTTACCGCGGCCATATCGAACATCGCGCCCGATTTGTAATGCACATGGGTGAGCAGCAGCAGCGCCACCTCCGCATCGAGCGCCGCCGCAATATCCTCGCGCGCGGCCAGTCGCCTTGTCGCCAGCCCTTGCGCCTCCAGCCCTTCGATCATGTAGAGATCGGTGGGAAAATTGCCCGGTTCGCTCAGCACCACCTTGCGCCCCGGCCGCATGGCCAGCGCCGCGCTGATGAGCTTGAACAGGTTTGCCGAAGTCGAATCGCAGGCGATCACCTCATCGGCGTGCGCGCCCACCAGCGGGGCGATCTTTGCACCCACGCGCTGCGGCAGATCGATCCAGCTCGCCCCATTCCAGCTCGAAATCAGCCCCTCGCCCCATTCTCCGCGCACAACTTGCGCGATCCGTTCCGGCGTGGCCCTGGGCAATGCGCCGAGCGAATTGCCGTCGAGATAGGCGACATCCCCGGCGAGCAGGAAAGCCCCTCGCCACTGCGCCAGCGGATCGGCGGCGTCGAGTCTTGCGGCCTCTTGCGCGCAGTTCGTCACAACTGCGTCCTCACCGCCAGCAATTCGGGGAAGAAACCCTGCCTGAGCACGCTTTCGAGATAGGGCACGCCCGCTGTCCCGCCGGTGCCGCGCTTGAAGCCGATGATGCGTTCGACCGTTTTCAGATGGCCAAAGCGCCAGCGCTGGAAGTGATATTCCAGATCGACCAGCTTTTCCGCGAGTTCATACAGATCCCAATGCGTTTGCGGATCGCGATAGACCTGCGCCCAGGCCTGCGTCACCTGGTCATGCGATTGGTGCGGGGCGGCGATATCGGCGGCGAAAACCTCTGCCGGAACGGCCAGACCGCGCCGCGCCAGCAGCGCCAGCACTTCGCGGTAAAGGCTCGGCCGCGCCAGTTCCGCGCGCAAGGCGGCCGCCACTTCGGGCACCGCCTCATGCATCGTCACCATATCCGGATTGCGCCCGCCAAGGATGAATTCCATCAGCCGGTATTGCGCCGACTGGAACCCGCTCGACGTGCCAAGATGCGGGCGGATCAGCGAGTAATCGTGCGGGGTCATGGTGGCCAGCACGTCCCAGCTCGAAATCAGCTGCCGCTGCGCCTGCGCCACCCGCGCCAGCATCTTGAAGGCCGGGCCGAGATCGTCCGCGATCACCTTCTCGCGCGCTGCCTCCAGTTCATGCAAGCACAGTTTCAGCCACAATTCGCTGGCCTGATGGACAATGATGAACAGGAACTCGTCATGCGCCTGCGACGCGGGGTGCTGCGCCGACAATATGCGATCGAGATCGAGATAGGCGGAATAGGTGATTGCGGGCCGGGTCATGCCGATGGCCTAGGCCAAACCCGTCACAAAGGAAACTATTGCTCGATCACCTGAGTGTGCGGATGGTGCTTGTCGAGGTGCTTCTTCACGATCCGCAGATTGCGGCTGTTGGACCGGAACAGGAAATCGAACAGATCGCCCACCACGGGCACCGCGCCCACTGCGGCATCCATCGCGATATTGCCCGCCATGCGCAGCAGTTTCCATCTGGGCATATCCAGATTGCGTGCTTCCCACACGATCCATGCGCCCATGCCCATGGCGATCACATCGCCCACCACCGGCACCAGCCCGATGATCGCATCGAGGCCCACCGGGCGATTTATGCCGGGGATCACGAAACTGCGTTCGAGCAGCATTTCCATCGCCTCTATCCGGCGGCGGATCGAATGCGCATCCCTGCCCAGCGGCAGATCGAAGCCCATCGGGCCGGGGCGCAGCGGATCGCCTTTGACTGGGGCAGGTTCGCGGTATTCGGCCATGGCGGGCGATCTCCTTGTACGCTTATCTGGGGATCTGCGCCATCGGCGGCAAGGGATGGAAGGCGTAGCTGTTGGCTTCAAAGCGATCCACGCTGCCGCGCACCAGAGACCAGCGCAGCGGCGCTCCGATGGGGATATAGAGATTTTCCAGCGTCAGCCGGGCTTCGGCCTGCGCCATCATCGTGGCCCGCGCCGCCGGGTCCGCCTGCGCTTCGGCCTTCGCCACCAGCGCATCCACATCCTCGCTGCACAGGCCGCGGCGCAGGCGGCAATGGAACTGGGTCAAAAACCAGCGCGGCGCGGGATAGCGGGCGATCCGGTCCACCAGCACCAGATCGGCATCGCGCAGGCTTTGCGTGCGTTCCAGCCTGATGCCGATCTGCGCCCATTGCCGGGCCAGCCCGCGCAGCAGCATATCCCAGCCCGGCCCTTCTTCCAGCATCAGCGAGAGCGTGACGGGTGCGGCAAGATCGCCCTCGTCGAACTGCCGCCGCCACGCCGCGATGCGCGCCGCTGCTTCGCGCCGCCGGTCTTCGATCGCAGAT
>JBGSLI010000432.1:0-7734 GCA_041740775.1 Alteraurantiacibacter sp.
CCAGCGCCTGCCCCGACAGCAACGGCCCGGCCAGCAGCGGTGCTGCCAATCCCGGCTGTTGCGCCATCGGTCCGGCGATCCACTGCACCTGCCCGTCCGCACCCACTTCCAGCACGTCTGCCCGCGCGGGAAGCGCATGGCAGGCGGCAATTGCCGCGATGGTGGCAAGCAGGGTGGCGCGCAGAATCATTCAGGAGTCTCCAGATCGGGCCCCTTGCTTACACGAAATGACAATGCCGTGACAAACCCGGCAGTTTCTCTCGCCCAGATAACACAAATCCCGCAAAGTGGCACCTTGCGGGATCTGGATTGGGAAATATCTTTGCTTTGCCGCCCCGTTCGAAGTTGGGTCAGCAGTTGGGTCAGCGGGTGGCGAGCGCCCGCAGTTCCACGCTGGCGAGCGCGAGGCCGGCGGCTTCGCGCGAATCCATCCAGCGGCCGTTGGCGAGTTCGAGCCGGTAATCCTGGCTGCTGTTGCGCGCGGCATTGTAATAGAATTCGGCGCGTTCGAGATTGCCCAGCGCCGAATGCGCGCTGCCCAGATTGATCAGGATCGCCGGATCGTCGGGGTGGTCTGCCAAGGCGGCTTCGAGTTCGATCAGCGCGGCGGCGGCATCGCCGCTCTGAAGCTGTTCATAGGCAACGTCGCGCGTTTCATATTGCTGTTCCACCATATAGGCGTTGGCAGCCTGGGCCAGCAGCAGCGGCGCGATGGCAAGCGTGGCAAACATGGCATCTCTCCTTTGTTTATGCTGCCAATGTGCCCCGCCTGCGCGACAAGTGCAACAAAACTGCAACATTGTCACAAATGCGTAATAAATTGCGCCAGCCGACCGGCACCTGGGCGCTTGGGGAAAACTAACCCCACGTAAATTCAATGCGATAGATGTTCCAAGGCGCGATTCTTCATACCGTCATACAGGCGCAAACAAACTGTCATGCGGCGCGCCTAGTTCCCCGATCAGCGAAAACGCATTCGCTTTCCTGTGATTCTACGGATTTGAGGGGCCGACCGCCGTGACCAAACTTTCCCGTTCGCTCGTACTTGGTAGTTCGATTCTGGCGCTCGCCGCGTGCGGCCCGGAAGAGATCGCATCGCCCGGCACGGGCGGCAATGTCATCATCAACAACCCCCCTGCCACGCCGACGCCGAGCCCAACCCCGACGCCCACGCCCACCACCGCGCTGGTGACGCCGGCCAATGGCTGCCCGACGATTACCGATCCGCAGGGCCTGACCGACGAAGGCACGATCACCGGGCCTGAAGGCACCTGGCGGGTGTGCGCCACGCCGCTGCGCTTCAACGCTTCCTCCACCCTGCCGCGCCTGCCCGGCCTGCTCTATCGTCTGCCCGGCCAGGTCGATATCGGCACCGATGGCGGCGCGGCTCCCGATGCCAGTGACGGACGTTCGGATACCAATGTCACGCTCACCATCGAACCGGGTGTGATCCTCTATGCCAGCGGGGCGGCCTTCCTAAACGCCACGCGCGGCAACCGGCTGAACGCGGTGGGAACATCGGCGCGCCCGATCATCTTCACCAGCCGCGACAATGTGCTCGGCCTCAATAACGCCAATTCCTCCGGCCAGTGGGGCGGGGTGGTGCTGTCGGGCCGGGCGCCGGTTACCGATTGTTTCCAGCCCGGCGCCACTCCCGGCACCGTCGCTTGCGAGCGTCAGGTCGAAGGCGCGGCCAATCCGGCCTTCTTCGGCGGGGCGACCCCTGCCGACAATTCGGGCACGCTGCGCTTCGTGCAGATCCGCTATTCGGGCTTCGTGCTTTCGGGCGATAGCGAGTTGCAATCGCTCACCACCGGCGGCACCGGCACGGGCACCCAGCTTTCGGACATCCAGTCGGTCAATTCGTCG
This sequence comes from Alteraurantiacibacter sp., assembly GCA_041740775.1. Lineage (GTDB taxonomy): Bacteria > Pseudomonadota > Alphaproteobacteria > Sphingomonadales > Sphingomonadaceae > Alteraurantiacibacter. Next base: position 1,870 of record JBGSLI010000432.1, read on the forward strand.
GATGACGGCGTCGAATTCTTCGGCGGCTTTGTCAACATGAAGCGGCTGATCGTGGCCGGGGCCGAGGACGACGGGCTCGATACCGACACCGGGGTGAAGGCCAATCTGCAATTCGTGATCGTGGCCCAGCGCACAGGCGTGGGTGACGGTGTGATCGAGGCCGATTCGACCAACGGCCTGGAAGACCAATTGCCGCGCCAGAACACCACCGTCGCCAACGCCACGCTGATCCAGCGGCGCGACAATGCCCAGTCGGTCCGCATTCGCGGCGGGGCCGATTATGGCCTTTACAACACGCTGGTGTGGGATGCCTCGGCGGCCGGCACGCCGTGCCTGCGCATCGACGATCAGGAAACCGTCCGCGCCGCCGATGCGGGGCTCGACGATGTGGGGCCGGTGCGGTTCAATTCGGTAGCCTTCCAGTGCGCCACGCTGGCGCGCGCCGGCGGCGACGGGGTGACCGTAGCGCAGACCGAAGGCTTCGTCGATGCAGGGGTGGGTAACAACAAGAGCTTCACCAACACGCTGGTCAACGGCTATTTGAACGGTGCCAACGAAAACAGCTTCGCCACCATCTTCGATGTGACCACGCTGGGAAGCTTCTTCGAAGCGGTGACCTTCATCGGCGCGGTGGGCGCAACCGACTGGACACAGGCATGGACCTGCGATTCGGCGGCGGTGAGCTTTGGCAACAATACCGGCAGCTGCCTGAGCATCCCGGTCTTCAACTGAGATGGCGCGCGCGGGGGATGCGGAAGGGCTGCGGCCCATCGCATCCCCCCTTCGCATATGTGCGGGTGGTGATGGCCCGCGACAGGTTCCGGATTGCACGATGAGGGATTTCCCGATGATGACCACTGGCAAGAAGCTGGCGGCTTTGCTTTTCTTCACCACCGCGCTCACCATGCCGGGGGTGGCGCTGGCGCAGGATGCTGACGCGAATGATCCGCAAGCGCCGCAGGACCCTGAAGTTCCAGCCGACGAGCAGTTCGAGGAGCCCGATATCTCGATCCCCGGCGGATCGATCATCGTCACCGGGCGGATCAACCGTGATCCGATGCGCAATTCCACCCAGGTCGTCACCGTGCTTTCGACCGAGGAAATTGCCCGCACGGGCGAAGGCGATATCGCCGGTGCGCTCGGCCGCGTCACCGGCCTGTCGGTGCAGGGGCAGGGCTTCGTCTATGTTCGCGGACTGGGCGACCGGTATTCGCTGGCGCTGCTGAACGGTCTGCCGCTGCCTTCGCCGCAGCCGTTGAGCCGGGTGGTGCCGCTGGATATCTTCCCCACCAGCGTGATCGCCTCCAGCCTGGTGCAGAAAACCTATTCGGCCAATTTCCCCGGCGAATTCGGCGGCGGCGTGATCAATCTCACTACCCGCGCGGTGCCCGATGAAAGCTTTGTCACCGTGGGCGGCAGCCTCAGCGGCGATACCGAGACCACCTTCCACAACGGCCTGTCCTACTTCGGATCGGACAGCGACTGGACCGGCTTCGATGATGGCACGCGCGATGCGCCGCCCGCGTTGCAGACCTTCTTCGACAGCGGCCTGAGAATGAGCGACATCCCGCTGGACCCGCAGAGCAATATCGGCGGTGCGCCGATCACGCAGATGGATATCGCCCAGCAATTGGGCGATCCCAATCTGATCCTGTTGCAGAAGCTGGGCGATGTGCCCGTCAACTGGTCGGCCAGCATCGCTGCGGGGACCGCGGTGGATGTCGGCAGCGATGGGCAATTGGGCATCGTCTTCACCGGATCGATCAGCAACAAATGGCGCACGCGCGACATTACAGCGCAATCGGTGCTGGCCGATTTCTCGCTCGATTCGGACTTCCGCGACGTGGTGACCGACAATCGCATCCTGGCCAATGCGATGCTCGCCATCGGGCTGGAAATCGGCGATCACCGGTTCCGTTTCACCAATCTTTTCATCCGCGATACGCTGAAGCAGGCGACGCTTTCGACGGGTGAGGACTTTCAGGATGATGACAGCATCCAGGAACAGCGCACCGCCTGGTTCGAGCGCCAGCTGATCGACAGCCAGATTGTTGCGGAAATGGAGTTCGGCGATCTGGGGGTGGATCTGCGCGGCGGCTATGCCCGCACCGATCGCGAGGCACCGTTCGAATATACCTTTACCTTCGTGCGCGACAATGCGCCGGGCGAATTCGGCAATCAGTTCATCAATGTGCTCGATCGGCAGACGGGTTCGGCGGCGGTAGTGTTCTCCGATCTGAGCGAGGAGATCTGGTCGGGCGGGGTCGATTTGTCCTATCCGCTGTTTGACGGGCTGACCGCGACATTGGGTTATGCCTACACCGATACCTCGCGCTTTTCCGAACGGCGCGAATTTCTCTTCAACGCCCCCAGCAGCCTGCCCGATGCGGTGGGCGCGTTGCGGCCCGATCTATTGCTGGGCGATGCGATCATCGATTTCTTCGACATCGGCCTGATCGAATCGACGCAGTCCGATCCCGCCTTTGCTGCCGGGCTGGAAGTCCACGGCGGTTACGGCAAGCTCAACTGGGAACCCGTGCTCGGCGTCAATCTGGATATCGGCGTGCGATACGAAGATGCCACCCAGACGGTGGACCCGGTGCAGGTATTTGCCGTGGCGACCAATTCGGGTGCCTCCACCCTGCTCAAGAATGATTACTGGCTGCCCGCTGCTACCATTACCTGGGAGCCGATCGAAGACTTGCAATTGCGTGCCAACGCCAGCCGCACCATCGCCCGTCCGCAGTTCCGCGAGCTGATCTTCCAGACCTATTTCGATCCCGAAACCAACCGCCAGTTCAACGGCAATCCATTGCTGGTGGATAGCGAGCTGACCAATTTCGAAGTGCGCGGCGAATATTATCTCGGCGGCACCGACCGGGTTTCGATCGCGGGCTTCTACAAGAATATCGACAATCCGATCGAAGCCTTTTCGAGCTTTTCGGATAACACCCAGTTGACCAGCTTCGCCAATGCCCCCAGCGCCACGCTCTATGGCATCGAGGCCGATACCCAATACACGCTCGATCTGATGGACATGGGCGGCTTCTTCGAATCCAAACAGCTGGTGTTCTTCGCCAATTACACCTTCACCCAATCGGATATCTCGGTTGGTGCAGACGATGTCACGCTGCTGTTTCCCGGCGGCCCCACTGCGGCCACCAATCTGTTTGCCGATGGCGTTCCGCTGACCGGCCAGTCCGATCACCTCGGCAATTTCCAGCTGAGCCTGGAAGATCTCGACCGGTTGCAGCAGTTCACGCTGCTGGTAAATTACGCCAGCACGCGGGTGACCAGCCGCGGCACGGCGGGGCTGCCCGATATCGTCGAGAAGCCGGGGCTGACGATCGATCTGGTCTATCGTCAGGGGTTCGATCTGTTCGGCAGCGAGGCCGAGCTGAAGGTGGAAGCGCGCAACATCCTTGGCCGCGGCAACAATGAATTCCAGACCAATGGCACCGATCGGATAGAGATCAACAGCTTCGATGTCGGCACCACGCTGGGGGCATCGCTGTCGGTCAGCTTCTGATTGCGGCACTCCCGGCGCGCGCAGAGCTGATCTGTATTTCCGGCACCCCGCCAGTGGCGCGGCGCCGCGGGGCATCGGTGGGGGGCGATCATTCCTTGCCGTGCCCTCCCGGCGCGTCGAACACATAGCCCTTGCCGTGGACGGTGCGCAGCAGATGCGCTGCGCCCGCATCGCGCAGGCCCATCCGCAGCCGTTTGATCCACACATCCACGGTACGCAGATATGCAGGATCGCCCGCCTTGCCCAGCGCATCGATCAGATCCTGGCGGGAGAAGATCCGGTCCGGATTTTCGGCCAGAAAGCGCAACACGCGAAATTCATTGGGGCGCAGCACGATGCGGCGATCCATCCACCGTGCCTGTTCGCTGCCGATGTTGATGACCAGATCGCCGCGTTCGATCAGCCGTTCGCCGGCTTCGCCGCGATTGCCCGAAAGTCCGGCCAGAACGCGGTCGAGCATGGCCTGGCGATCGATCGGGGCGATGGCGTAATCATCCGCCCCCGCCTTCAGCGCGCGGCGGCGATCATCGGCATCGTCCTCGTCCAGCACCATGGTTACATGGGCGTGGGCCATGCGCGGATCGGCGCGCAGGCGGCGGACCAGTTCGAGCCCCGAACAATCATCCAGCACCCAGCCGACAAACGCCTTGGGCGCGCCTTCCACCAGCTGCATCGGCCCGTTGCAGGTCAGCAGCGCGAAGGAATAGACGGTGCCGTCATGGGTGAAGGCATCGAACCGGGCCGCCTGCCGGTCGGTAGTGAAAATGCTGACGCGCTGCATGATTCCCGCAAGCCCTGTTGTCCAGGCGCCGTGCTGCCGGGGAAATTTGACTCAGGCATGACAATGCGCAAGCCTATTTTCAGGCGGGCGGCGCGGGACAGTAACGGGCCAGATATTCGCCGTGGCCGGGCATGTGCTGGACCAGGAAGCGGATCGATTTCTCGATCTCGTCCAGCTCCTTGCGCGTTTCGGCCGGATCCAGCGTGTCGGCAATCGCATTGTGGCCGCGCATTGCGATGCCTTGCCCCATCATCACCGCCGCCCAGCTGCTTTCGGTGAACAATTCATCATCCTCGCGGAAGATCTGCCCGTTCAGGCGGAAAAGTTCGGTCTTCTCGGTCAGGCTGTCGGGCACGCTCATATTACGGCAGTAATTCCAGAATTCTGAATCGGTGCGGGAAGTGGCGCTGTAATGCAGGATCAGGAAATCGCGGATTTTCTCATATTCCTTGGTCGTCAGCCGGTTGAAACTTTGCGCCTGCATTGCGTTCACACCCTCGAGCGAGAGCAGCGCCACCAGCTTGGTGATGCCGGTATTGATGAGGTGGATCGAGGTCGATTCGAGCGGTTCCATGAAGCCTGCCGCCAGCCCCAGCGCCACCACATTGCGGTTCCAGAACTTCTTGCGCCGCCCGGTGACAAAACGCAGATGATTGGGTTCCGAAGTCGGCTTGCCCGCCATATTGGCGATCAGGATATCTGTCGCCTCGTCGGCTTGCATGAAGGCATCGCAATAGACGTGGCCGTTGCCGTTGCGATGTTGCAGCGGCACCTGCCATTGCCAGCCTGCCGAATGCGCGGTGGCGCGAGTGAAGGGCGCGGGCGGGCTGCCATCGTCGCGGTTGCACCCCAGCGCCACAGCCCGATTGCACGGCAGCCAGTGGGTCCATTCCTCGTAACCCGTTTGCAATGCCTGTTCGATCAGCAGCCCGCGAAAGCCCGAACAATCGACAAACAGATCGCCGGCGATTTCCAGCCCGCCTTGCAGCACGATGGATGTCACATCGCCGCTTTCGCCATCCAGCTTCACATCCTCCACCAGCCCTTCGCGCCGCACCACGCCGCGCTTTTCGGCATATTTGCGCAGGAAGCCGGCATAAGCGGTGGCGTTGATGTGATAGGCGTAATTGATCGGCGGCAGATCGTCGCGCTTCAGATCGTCGGTCTTGGCGAATTTGCCGAAGAAGGCGGCCATGGTTTCAGCGTTGAACACCTGGATCGGGCGCTTGTCCCCCATCGCCTGCTGCTGGTGCCAGATATGATGGAAGCTCAACCCGCCGATTTCATAACCGTAACCGCCGAAGGGGTGGATGTAGCTGTCACCCAGCTTGCCCCAGTTGACGAACTGGATGCCCAGCTTGAACGAACCCTGCACCTGGCTGAGCATTTCCGCCTCGTCGATTTCCAGCAGGCGCTGGAAGTCGACGAAGGGCGGGATCGTCGCCTCTCCCACGCCCACGGTGCCGATGGCCTCGCTTTCGACCAGCGTGATCGCCAGTTCGCGCCCCTTGCGCAGGCGCGAGAGCGCCGCCGCCGCCATCCACCCGGCGGTGCC
>JBGSLI010000433.1:0-2405 GCA_041740775.1 Alteraurantiacibacter sp.
CGGTGGCGGTGGCGCGGCGGGTGGCTTTGCTGTGGGGCGCGCATCCGGTGGCGACCAAGGACATCGGCAGTTTCGAGGAAATGATCGCCAAGGGCAAGCGGATGGCGCTGCGCCACGGCTTCGGCGGATCGGGATCGCGGCTGGCGGTGATGGCGGGCGTGCCTTTCGGCCAGTCGGGCGCCACCAATCTGGTGCATGTGGTGAACGTACAGGGCGATGAGCTGGACGGATACAGCGGCGAAGGCTGACCGCGCATTCCGGGCTGTGCTCCAAGCACCGGGCGGCTTGACTTTTGCCCGATTCTTGCGCAAAGGCGCGCGCTGACAGGGCGGCGCTGCGCGTCGCCCATCGTTTTTTCGGGCTGACCCTGGCAATCGGGGGTGCCTTTTTCGATTAGCTGGAAGCAAGACCATGGCGAAGCCCGCAACCATCAAGATCCGTCTCAATTCCACCGCCGACACCGGCCACTTCTACGTGACCAAGAAGAACCCGCGCAATCACAGCGAAAAGTTCACCTTCCGCAAGTATGATCCCGTGGCCAAGAAGCACGTCGAATACAAGGAAGGCAAGATCAAGTAAGGCGCGCGCCTGCGCTCCGTTTGATTGCATGAACGCCGGGAACGCGCCAGGTTCAGTGACGGTTCAACGCTGCACCCCCAGACTGTGGAGCATGAACGCCGTGAAAAACCGCATCGCCCGCCCGCTCGCCGCCGCCGTTCTGGGCGCGGCAGTGCTGGCCGTTCCCCTAACTCTGTCGCTGGCCCTGCCGCTCGCGCCCGCCTCAGCCCAATCTTCGCAGACCGCCGAGCTTGATCGTGCCGTGAGCGCCTTGCGGGCGATCACCACCATGCGCGCAGATTTCACCCAGACCGACCGTGCCGGAAACGCCGTTTCGGGCATTCTGACACTGCGCAATCCGGGCCGCATAAGGTTCGAATATACCGATGATGTGAACATGCTGGTGGTATCGGACGGGCGCGCGCTGACGCTGGTCGATTACGATGTCAGCCAGGTCGAACGCTGGCCGATCCGCAATTCGCCGCTGGGCGCGCTGCTCGATCCCGATCGCGACATGCGCCGTTATGGCAGCTTGCAACCCAGTTCCACCAGCAATGTGACAAGTGTGGAAGTGCGCGATCCCGACCGGCCCGAATTCGGCGTGATCACGCTGGTGTTCGTCGCCAATCCCGCTGCGCCGGGCGGGCTGGAACTGGCCAGCTGGGTGGCACTGGATTCGCAGAACACCCGCACCACCGTGCGGCTGCGCAACCACCGTTACGGCATGAGCGTTCCCGACAGCGCTTTCACCTATCGCGATCCGCGCCGATCCTCCCGTCGCCCCGGATGAACGGATAGGCGGCGGTTCGTTGTAAATTTGCGACAAGCGGCCAACGATATTCATTGGCGCGACAGCCGTTAATCCCTAGTTTGGGTGAACAAGACGCGGTGAGGCCGGGTTTCCCCCCTGTTGCCTGGCTCTCATAACGCCGCATCTTGCGTAGCGTGACGAACGCTCGATAAGGAACCCCCGTCGCAATGCCCCCGCGACGGGGGTTTTTTATCTTCCGCCCGCCCCCGTCGCAGCGCTTTTTGCACAAACTGGTATCCACTTTTCTGCGCAATGCTCTAGGGCTGGGCCATGATCTCTGTTGCCACCTGGAACATCAACTCGGTCCGCCTGCGGATGGGTATCGTCTCGCAATTCCTGGCCGAGGAAGCGCCCGACGTTCTCTGCCTGCAGGAGATCAAGTGTCAGGAACACCAGTTCCCCGCACAGGCCTTTGCCGACCTCGGCTATGTCCATCAGGTAGTGCATGGGCAGAAGGGCTACCACGGCGTCGCCACCGTCAGCCGCGTGCCGATCCGTGAATTTTCGCGGCATGACTGGCAAGCCAATGGCGAGGCGCGGCATGTCGGCGTGCAATTGCCCGATCATCAGGGGATGATTGTAGAGAATGTCTATGTCCCCGCCGGGGGGGACGAACCTGACCGCGCGATCAATCCCAAATTCGGCCAGAAGCTCGATTTCCTCGAACGGATGACGCGCTGGGCCGAAGGGATCGACCGCCCCACGCTGATCGTCGGCGATTTCAACATCGCCCCGCTCGAAAGCGACGTGTGGAACCACAAGGCGCTGCTGAAGGTGGTCAGCCACACGCCGCTGGAAGTGGAAACTTTGGAGCGGTTCCGCAATGCGCATGGCTGGGCCGATATCGGGCGTGAGCATATCCGCGATCCGGCGCGCTATTACAGCTGGTGGAGCTACCGCGCGAAAGACTGGCAGGCGAACGATCGCGGGCGGCGGCTCGATCACATGTGGGCCAGCCCCCAACTCGCCGCGCAGGCAACGCGCCACTGGCTGCGCGAGGATGCGCGCGGATGGGAAAAGCCCAGCGATCACGTGC
>JBGSLI010000434.1:0-2129 GCA_041740775.1 Alteraurantiacibacter sp.
CCCGCCCGTCGAGCACAACCGCCGCCTCGCAGCCCGATTCCACCGCCTGCACACAGGTTTCCAGCTTGGGAATCATCCCCCCGCTGATCGTGCCGTCTGCGCGCAGGGCGGCGATATCGGCGGGGGTGAGATCGGTGAGCAGGCGACCCTGCTTGTCCAGCACGCCCGCCACATCGGTCAGCAGGAACAGCCGCGCCGCGCCCAGCGCCGCCGCAATCGCGCCAGCCATCGTATCGGCGTTGATATTGTAGGTGTGGCCTGCTCCGTCCGATGCGATGGGGGCAATGATGGGGATCATCCCGGCATCGCTCACCGTCTTCAGCACGGTAATATCCACTTCCACCGGTTCGCCCACGAAGCCCAGATCCACCGCCTGTTCGATCTGGCTGTCCGGGTCCTTCACCGTGCGGCTGACTTTCTCTGCGCGGACCATCTTGCCGTCCTTGCCCGACAGGCCGATGGCCTTGCCGCCGGCCTGGTTGACCCAGCCGACCAGTTCCTTGTTGATCGCGCCCGACAGCACCATTTCGGCCACTTCGGCGGTGGCCTTGTCGGTCACCCGCAGGCCATCGACAAAGGTGCTTACCACCCCCAGCTTCTTCAGCATCGCGCCGATTTGCGGGCCGCCACCGTGCACCACCACCGGATTGATGCCGACCGCCTTCAGAAGCACGATATCCTGCGCGAAATCCTCCGCCGCCGCCGGATCGCCCATCGCGTGGCCGCCGTATTTCACCACGAAGCTGCGCCCGGCATAACGCTGGAAATAGGGCAGCGCCTCGATCAGCGTTTCGGCCTTGGCCAGCATCTTGTCGTCATTGGGCAATGTCGGGGAATCCTTGTTCATGGCATCCTCGCAGCAGGAGGGGCGCAATACTGCGCTATGCGGGCAAGGGCCAGCATTTCCGCCGCCCCGATTGCATGCCCGATGGGAAACGCTGCCGCGCGGGGCATTGCCGGGGCCTTAACCTCAAAGTAACGAATTTGCGCCACAACAGGGTGAACGGGCGTTTACCTTGCGCCCGCGCGAGTATGTATCGAGGAAATCCAAGGGGTTAATCACGATGCCGACCACCGGAGCGACAAGCGGCGAGGGCGACAGCCGCCGCAGCAATGAACGGCGCAGGGCGCAGGCCCCTTTTGACGGTTCGGACCGGCGCCAACGCGATCGCCGAAGCGGCGATGATCGCCGGGGCAGCCCGCGCATCAGCGCCGAGTAGCGCGCTCTTTCCCCACGCCTTTCCCGTGCTGTCTGGTCAAGACCACCGGCTTGCGGCATGACCGCAGGCGATGAAAAACAAGCAATACGAAGACCTGCTCGAACCTCTGGAGCTTGAACTGGTGGCCATGGCGCGCTGGGCGCGGGCGACCGGGCAGCGCATCTGCATCATCTTCGAAGGGCGCGATACGGCGGGCAATGGCGGCACGATCAGGGCGATCAGCGAACGGCTGAATCCGCGTCAGTGCCGCACGGTGGCGCTGGCCAAACCCGGTGATCTTGAACGCACGCAATGGTATTTCCAGCGCTATGTTGCGCATCTGCCCGCCGCGGGCGAAATCGTGCTGTTCGATCGCAGCTGGTACAATCGCGCCGGCGTGGAACAGGTGATGGGCTTTGCCAGCAAGGATCAGGTGGATCAATTCCTGCACCAGGCACCGATATTCGAAAAGCTGCTGACAGATGACGGTATCCGGCTGTTCAAATACTGGTTGAGCGCCGATCAAGCGCATCAGGAAGAACGCTTTGCCGAACGGCTGGCCGATCCGCTGAAGCGCTGGAAGCTGTCGCCGATCGACGTAGAGGCGCGCAGCCGCTATGCCGATTACACCGCCGCGCGCGAGGCGATGTTTGCCGCCACCCATACGCGCCACGCGCCGTGGACGGTGGTGGATTTCAACGATCAGAAACACGGGCGGCTGACTCTGATCCGCAATCTGCTCGATCGCCTGCCCGATACTCATGTGGCCGAAGAACTGCTGGACTGGCCCGCGCTCGATCATCCGCCGCTGGGCGAGGACTTCGGCCCCGTCCAGCCGATCGCCCCTTTCCCGCTGGAGGATTGAACGCTGGTCGCGCGCCCGCGTTTCGATGCCGCATGGCAGCGGCGGCGGCGGATTGCCCGCTGGTG
>JBGSLI010000435.1:0-1902 GCA_041740775.1 Alteraurantiacibacter sp.
AATGAAGTGATCGTTACCGCCGGGGGCAAGCAGGCGATTTTCGAAGCGCTGGCGGCCACCGTCAGTGCCGGCGACGAAGTGATCGTGCCCTGCCCGTGGTGGGTCAGCTATCCGCAGATGGTGCGCTTTTGCGGCGGGCGGGCGGTGCCGCTGATCACCGGCCCGGCGCGCGGATACCGCTTCGATCCCGGCGATTTCGAGGCGCTGATCACCCCCGCCACCAACTGGCTGCTGCTGAACAGTCCCGGCAACCCAACCGGCGCGGTTTATCCCGAAGCCATGCTGACAGGCATCGCCGATGTGCTGCGCCGCCACCCGCGGATCATGGTGCTGAGCGATGATATCTACGCCCCGCTTTCCTATACCGGCCAGCCCCACGCCACGCTGGCCGCGCTTGCGCCCGATCTTGCAGGCCGGATTCTTACCGTATCGGGCGTATCCAAAAGCCACGCGATGACCGGTTTCCGCATCGGCGTTGCCACCGGGCCGCGCTGGCTGCTGGAAGCGATGGGGCGTTTGCAGAGCAATTCCAGCGGTAATCCCGCCAGCATCAGCCAGGCCGGTGCCGTGGCCGCATTCGAGGGGCCGCAGGATTTTCTCGCGGATTGGCGCGAGGCCTTCCGCCGCCGCCGCGACAGGGTGGTGGCGCGGGTGAACGCCATCCCCGGCCTCTCCACCCCCTCACCCGATGGGGCGTTCTATTGCCTGATCGATGCCGCGCCGCTGATCGGCCGGTTCGGCGGTAGCGACGCGAAACTGGCACTGCATCTGCTCGATCACGGGGTGGCGGTGGTGGCGGCATCGGCGTTTGGCGGGCGCGATGGCTTTCGCATCAGTTTTGCCGCCAGCGAGGAAGTGCTGGACGCGGCGCTCGCAAGGATAGAGAGCGCGCTGGCATGACAGACATTCCCATCCTTTTCGAAGACGGCGAGGCGCTCGTTATCGACAAGCCCGCCGGCCTGCCGATCGAACAACCGCGCAAGGGCGGGGCGAGCCTTCAAGACCATCTCGATGGCTTGCGGCTGGGGTTCCAGCGCGCGCCGATGCCCGTCCACCGGCTGGATACCGATACCAGCGGCTGCCTGCTGCTGGCGCGCAACCCCAAGGCGCTGAAGCGGTTCAACGCCGCTTTCGAGGCGCGGATAGTGGAAAAGGTCTATCTCGGCATCGTCGCCGGGCCGGTGGCAGAAGAAGCGGGCACGATCGATCTGGCGCTGTCCAAGATTTCCAGCGCCGAAAAGGGCTGGCGGGTGATCGTGGCGAAGAAGGGCAAGCCCTCTGTCACCCATTGGCGCAAGCTTGCCGAACTGCCCGGCGGGGTGACGCTGGTGGAATTCCGCCCCGAAACCGGCCGCACGCACCAGATCCGCGTCCATGCCGAACACGCCTTCGGCCGTTCGCTGCTGGGCGATCCGGTCTATGGCCACAAGGATGCGCGGGTCACCCGCACCATGCTCCACGCGCGCGCGCTCACCATGCCGCGCGAGGGGAAGAACGATATTGTGGCGTTGGCCCCGCTGCCCGCCGATTTCGTGATGCTGGGCGCTGAGAGCGATGGCGGCGAACCCCCGGCCGGGGAATGACGGTCACCGGGCCTCGCCCAGCACCTCCTCCACCCATGCGGGCACCAGAAGGCTCGCCGGGCCGAGCCGGGTTTCATCGAACAGATGCGATCCCGCCGAAGGTTCCAGATTGAGTTCCATCGTGCGTGCCCCGGCACGGCACGCGTGTTCGACAAACCCCGCCGCCGGATAGACCGCGCCCGACGTGCCGATAGAAACGAACAGATCCGCGCGGGCAATGGCGGCGAAGATTTCCTCCATCCGGTAAGGCATTTCGCCAAACCAGACGATATCGGGCCGCAATGCCGCGCGCCCGCAGGATGGGCAGCGCGGGCGATCC
>JBGSLI010000436.1:0-6274 GCA_041740775.1 Alteraurantiacibacter sp.
ATGTCCTGCGCCGCCTGCGGGGCATATAGCGGCGGGGGAATGCCTTCGGCCTGCGCCAGATTTTGCCCGCCCCGGCGCGGCGCAATCTGCGCCCCTTCGCTGCATCCCGCCTGCAACAACAACTCATGCGCCACCAGATTGCTCTCCCCGGCAGAGCCGCAGTGCGCCAGCGGGGTATTGGCCGACTTCACCCGCCCACTGTAGTCGGCAGGCTCCGGAATCGGAGGTGGCAGCGCCGGCAGAAGCGGTGCCGGGTTCCATTGCGAAAGCGGCGCATCGGGCATCTGCGGCAGATTTTCCAGCCCGGTCGCATTAGGCGGCAATGGATTGGCGGGCATATCCAGACGCGCTTTGCCCGGTTGCGCCAGTGCTTGTTCCCGTGTCAGCGCGGTCAGCGATGATGGCGCAAAGGGCGCTTCCCACACGGCCACGCGCAGCACCAGCCAGATGGCGATGATTCCCCCCAGCGTTATCAGCGCCCCGCCCCGGCGGGCAGGCGCCAAACTGCCAGTGCGGTTCATCCCGCGCGATCCGCAACAGGTGCCAGCGCCTGATGCTGCGCGGGGAGAGGGTCATGCGCGGTCTTGTCCCACGCGGTTTCAGCCCCTCGCAGCGATCCGGCATAGGCGAACAGCGCGCGTCGCCCGGCCATGATCGCGATAACATTGGCCAGCGGAATGCGCAGCACCGCGCGCAATCCTTCCATCGCGCCGTATTCATGCGCGGTGAAGGCGAAACGCATAGCCGCGCGCCAGACGAAGGCGGCCATGTTGAAGCCCAGCAGCGCCAGCAGCAGCGGAGTGGGCTGCCAAGGCCGATCATACCCCGCCAGATCCAGCGCCGAAAGGCCAAGCGCGAGAACCAGCAGCGCATAGCCTGTCAGCAGCACCAGCGCCGATAACGGCCCGCGCCGATCGCGCAGCCGCATCCAGTTTTCCGCCAGCGATGTGCCCCAGCCCAGCCGGTCCCAGCCCTGAAAGGCGATGCCGTGCAGCCAGCGCGATTTCTGCCGCACCGCTTGCGCCAGATGGACGGGAAAATAAGCGCGCGTGGCTATCAGGCGCCCGTCATCACCGCGCACCCGCAAAAAGCGCGAGCGGCCACCCGCCGCTGCCACCCGCAGCCCGATTTCGTAATCCTCGGTCAGCGCATTATCCGAAAACGGCCCGCTGATGCTGCCTGCGCCATTGGCCCTGTTTGCCAGCGCCATATCGCCCAGCAGCACCCGCCTGAACGCGCAACCCACACCAGCAGCCGGAATGCCCGTGCCCAGCGCATCGCGCACCACCATCGCCTTGCCGTGCGATTCGGCAAATTCCTCGCAATAATGGCTGGCCACCCAGGGCGATGCGGGATGCGGGATCGGCAGCACCGGCAATTGCACGAATTCGCAATCGTCGATCGCCCGGTCGATCAGCGCGATGGCGGCCGGATCGACCAGATCCTCGGCATCGTGGAGCAGCACCGTGCGCACCTTGTGCCCGCGCCGCAATTCGTCCTGTTCCATCGCCCGATACAGCCGGTTAAGGCAATCGGCCTTGGTTGACGGGCCATCGCGATCATGCACCACTAGCCGCACGCGCGGATCATCGCCTGCGCGCTCCATCGCCGCCTGCAGGCTGGCGGGATCATTGCGGTAGAATCCCAGATAGAACAGCATTTCGGCCTGCGGCCAGGCCGCGCGCGCATGCGCCAGCGTCTGCCCGATCACGCCTGCTTCCTGCCACGCCGGGATCATCACCGCGACCATGCCGGACAACCGGCGATGGCGCAGATCGGCGCGCGAAACCTTGTGCGATTTCACCCTGCCGGTGGCGCGCAGCCACAGCCAGATGGCATCCATGGCGAATTCGTCGAGCGCACCGAGCAGGAAGAAGAACCCGGCGAACAGCAGCAGTTCGTATTCGGCCAGCGCCAGCCATTCGAGCGCCGACCATGCTCCCAGATCCATCCGCGCGGCCCCTGCTTGTAGGTATTTCCACGCAGGACTACATTTTACATCCGCGATTGCAACCACGATGCGCGGATGCGGCAAGGAAATGGCAAGCATATTCTGCCCCCGCGCGGTGCCAAATCGCACTTCGGGCAAGCTGCGCACTTGAAATGCGCGGCCATTTGCGAAAGGGACGCTGGCATGTCCGAACCCAGCATCATCAAAGCCGCCGTCCGCAATTTCAAAACGCTGTTTCGCGCCGATGCCTTCGAAGGGATGCTGCTGATCGCGGTGGCGGTGCTGGCGATGATCGTGGCCAATTCGGGCGTGTCGGGGGCCTATGCGGAACTGTTCCACGGCTATCTCTGGCCGAAGGAAACCTTCTACCTCAACACGCTGCACCTGTGGATCAACGACGGGCTGATGGTGATCTTCTTCTTCGTGGTGGGACTGGAAGTGAAGCGCGAGATCATCAGCGGCAATCTGGCCGATCCCAAGGCGCGCAATCTGCCCATTCTGGCCGCGATTGCGGGCATGGCGGCCCCGGCGGCGGTTTACATGCTGATCGCCGGGAACGAGCCTGGCCTGGCGCGCGGCTGGGCCATTCCCGCTGCCACCGACATCGCCTTTGCCATGGGCGTGGTGGGCCTTCTGGGCACCCGCGTTCCCGCGCCGCTGCGACTGTTCCTGCTGACCGTGGCGATCGTCGACGATATCGGCGCGGTGGCGATCATCGCGATTTTCTACACCGCCAGCATCAAGGTGAACTTCCTGGTCGCCTCGGCGGTGGTGGCAGGCGTGATGTTCGCGCTCAGCCGTGCCAGGGTCAGTTCGATGCTGCCCTTCATCCTGCTTACCGTATTGCTGTGGTATTGCGTGCTCTATTCGGGCATTCACGCCACTATCGCGGGCGTGCTGGCGGCGCTGATGATCCCCTTCCGGGGCCGCAAGGACAACCCGATGCTGGAAGACATGGAACACGCGCTGGTGCCGTGGAACGCCTATATCGTGGTGCCGATCTTCGGCTTTGCCAACGCCGGGGTCAACATATCCGGCCTGGGGCTGGAAGCTCTGCTCGATCCGCTGCCGCTGGCGGTGGCGGCCGGACTGGTGATCGGCAAGCAGGCGGGCATTTTCGCCATGGTATGGGCCACGGTGAAGCTGAAGATAGTGCCCAAGCCGCCGGGATGCAGTTGGCCGGAAATCTGGGGCATTTGCGTGCTATGCGGCATCGGCTTCACGATGAGCCTGTTCATCGGCGAACTCGCCTTCCCCGGCGCGGGCGAAGGCGCGCGGCTGCTGCGTGACGAGGCCAAGATCGGCATTCTTGCCGGATCGCTGATTTCGGCGGTACTGGGCTATGTCATCCTGCGCCTGACCACAAAGCACCGCGAAGAGCGCGACGATCCCTACAGCCCCGTGACTTGAAGCGGGGGCCTGAGTTAGCGGGCGGTTCAGCCCGCGCTGGCGACCGGCGGGTTTTCGCCCAGATCCTCGAACCAGGCTTCCACCGGGCCGTTCAGCCTGATTGTCAGCGGGCGGCCCTTGCGGTCCATCGTCTTGCCCGCCTGCACCCGCACCCAGCCTTCGGAAATCGAATATTCCTCGATATCGGTGCGCGTGCGCCCCTTGAATCGGATGCCCACCCCGCGTTGCAGGATATCGGCATCGAAATGCGGGCTGCGCGGATCGATCGTCAGATGATCGGGCGGAACGTCGGCGCGCGCCGCGGCGGGAGGGGTGATTTCTTCGCTCATGGGGCATGGCCCCTAGCCCGCTGGCCGCAAAAATCAATCGGGATAGCGTCGCGCTTCACGTGCGCCTTGCCCTTTTTGCCGCGCCCTTATAAGGGCACCGCTTCGTTTCGCAGGCGCATCGCCTGTTGGTTCGCATGGCTGCGGGCGTGGCGGAATTGGTAGACGCGCTGGTTTTAGGTACCAGTATCGCAAGATGTGGGGGTTCGAGTCCCTTCGCCCGCACCAATTTCGCCCGATTGTGCCCACGTCGATTTCCGCCGTGTCGAACCGCCATTGAAAGATATCAGAAGGCTGGACATGCAGATCGTCGAAACCACCAATGAAGGCCTCAAGCGCGCCTACACCCTCACCATCGCCGCCAAGGATATCGACGCGAAAATCGATGCCGAGGTGAAGAAGGTTGCCCCGCAGGTGCGGATGCCCGGCTTCCGCCCCGGCAAGGTGCCCGCCAATCTGGTGCGCAAGATGCACGGAGAGGCGCTGCACGCCGATGTGCTGAACACCGCCCTGCGCGAATCGGTCAATGATCTGATCCGCGACAGGAAGCTGCGTCCGGCGCTGCAGCCGCGCGTGGAAATGGCCGAAGGCTACAAGCAGGGCAAGGATGCCCGGCTGACGGTGGAAGTCGAAGTGCTGCCCGAAATCGCCGCGCCTTCGCTTGACGGGCTGAAGCTGGAAAAGCTCACCGTTCCGGTCACCGATGCCGAGCTGGACGAGGCACTGGGCAAGATCGCCGAGGGCCAGAAGAGCTACAAGGACGCGCCCAAGACGAAGAAGGCCGCCACCGGCGACCAGCTCATCATCGATTTCACCGGTCGCGTGGACGGCACCGAATTCGAAGGCGGCAAGGCCGAGGACGCGCCGCTGGTGATCGGTGCGGGCCAGTTCATTCCCGGCTTCGAGGAGCAGCTTGCGGGGGTAAAAACGGGCGATGCGAAAACCATCACCGTCACCTTCCCCGAAGATTATCCCGCCGAACACCTCGCCGGCAAGCAGGCCGAATTCGACATCACCGTCAAGCAGGTGAAGATCGAGGGCGAAACCAGGGTGGACGATGATTTTGCCAAGGCGCTGGGCCTCGAAGGCCTCGATCAGCTCAAGGGCCTGGTGAAGGGCCAGATCGAACAGGAAAGCGCCGGTCTCACCCGCACGCAGATGAAGCGCCAATTGCTTGATACGCTTGCCGCCGACCATGATTTCGAAGTGCCGCCAACGATGGTGGAAGCCGAGTTCGAACAGATCTGGCAGCAGCTGACGCAGGAGGCTGGACGCGAAGACGATCCGGCAGCGGCGATGAAGGAACTGGAAGCCGAGCGCGACGATTACCACCGCATCGCCGAACGCCGCGTGCGCCTCGGCCTGCTGCTTTCCGAAATCGGCCAGGCCAACGGGGTCGATATCAGCCAGCAGGAAATGCAGATGCTGATCCAGCAGGCGGCGCAGCAATATCGCCCGCAGGACCGCGAACGCTTTCTCGAATATATCCGCAGCGAACCGATGGCGCAGGCGCAGCTGCGCGCGCCGCTGTATGAAGACAAGGTGGTCGATTTCCTGTTCGACAAGGCCGAAGTGACCGAACGTGAAGTGACGCGCGAGGAACTCGAAGCCGCGATCGAGGCGGAAGAAGCTGCGCCTGCCCCGACAGCGAAGAAGGCTACCGCCAAGAAGGCTCCGGCCAAGAAAGCAGCGCCCGCCAGCGATGCGGCAGAAAAGCCCGCCGCGAAAAAGGCTCCGGCCAAGAAGGCTGCACCGGCCAAGGCTGCGGCCGAAAAGCCTGCCGCCAAGGCTCCGGCAGCCAAGAAGCCCGCCGCGAAGAAGGCCCCGGCCAAGAAATAAGCCTCACTCCGAAGGCGCGCAACATGGTTGCGTTGTAACTATTGGCTCCCCTCCCCAGCGGGGAGGGGCAGGGGCGCGAGCACCTGTGGTTCCCACCGGCCAAGCCGCGGCTGCGCCAGTTCCACGCTGCGCACGCGCTCATAGGCGGCGCCTGCTGCAAGCACGGCGTGATCGCTCCACTTTGCGCCGATGAAGGACAGGCCCACCGGCAGCCCTTCGATATCGCCCATCGGCACTGTAAGGTGCGGATATCCGGCGATGGCAGCAAGACTGCCGATGCCGATGCCGCCCATGAAATGATCGCCCAGCAGCGGATCAATGTTCCACGCCGGGCCGCGCGTGGGCGCGACGAGCAAGGCGACATCGTGCTGCGCCAGCAGCGCATCGATCCCTTCCGGTCCGGCCAGGCGATAGGCGTTGACGCGCGCCGCTTCATAGGCTGCGCGGTCGGTGGTTTGCAGCGCCTGCTCGAAGATATCCTGCCCGAACCAGCGCAATTCGGTGGCGGCATGGGCCTGGTTGAAGGCAATCAGATCGGCCAGCGAGCGCACGGGAATATCGGCGGGCGAGGTCCCGAGATAGGCGTCGATTCCGGTGCGGAATTCATACAGCAGCACGGTATTTTCGTCGCGCCCCATCGCCGGATCGCCTTCCCACGTCACATCCACCAGCACCGCGCCGGCCGCGCGCAGATCGTCCAGCGCCGTTTCGTAAACCGCGCACAGCGGGGCAAAGCCGCCGCAGCGTT
>JBGSLI010000437.1:0-2578 GCA_041740775.1 Alteraurantiacibacter sp.
ACCAAGCGGCGCGGGGTCCATCTGCTGGGGGCCGAGACGCTCGATGTGGATCTGGCCGACAGCTTCATCCTCGATGGCGAGGCCTTTCCGGCGGGCCAATATCGCCTTTCGACGGGCGCGAAACTGCGCTTTGTCGTTCCCTGACATTCCTCCCGCAAGGGGGCCTTCGTGACGCTTCGAACCCGCATAGCCGCCGCGCTTTCCCGTCCGGTGGACGATGCCGCGCGCGCCTTTGCCGCCCGGCTGGGGGAAGAGGCCAAGGCGCTGGCGGTGCTGTTTTACGGCTCCAATCTGCGCACCGGCTCGCGCGAGGGCGTGCTCGATTTCTATGTGCTGTTACAGGGGCCGCCGGAAAGGGGCATCTGGCCCACGGTCTCCTATTGCGAGTGGGAGCATGAGGGGGAAATGCTGCGCGCCAAGATCGCCACCATGACGCTGGCCAAATTCATCCATGCGGCCAGCGGCCGCTCGCGCGATAGCACCATCTGGGCGCGCTTCGTTCAGCCCAGCGCGCTGGTATGGTGCCGCGAGGATGTGTCGGATGGGGCCGAAGTTGGAGTCGTGAATGCGATCGAAAATGCGGTGGTGACGGCGGCAAGGCTGGCGGTGGCGCTCGGCCCCGCAAGCGGGCGCGAAAGCGATTACTGGCGCGCGCTGTTCCGGCAGACCTACAAGGCTGAATTGCGGGTGGAAAGGCCGGGGCGCGAGGATTCGATTCTCGAACTGAACGCGGCGCATTTTGACGGCTTGCTGCCCGCCGCCCTGCGCTTTGCCGAGATTGCCTATACGCAAGAGGGCGACACGCTGACGCCCACCATGCCGCCCGCCTTGCAGCGCCAGACGCTCAGCCGCTGGCGGCGTTCGCGTCGCTGGGGCAAGGCACTCAACATCGCCCGCCTGCTGCGCGCCACCCGCACCTTCGAAGTCGCGGGGCGCTATGCCGCGTGGAAGGTGGAGCGTCATACCGGGGTGAAGGTGGACATCACCCCGTGGCGCGAGCGGCATCCGGTGCTGGCCGCTCCGGGCATTCTGTGGAAGGTCTGGCGCGCCAAACGCCAAGGCTGATTTTCAGCCGCTGATCCTCACATATAGCGCATCCGGATCGCCATCGGCTTGACCTCGCGCCCGATGGTGAAACGGGTGCGATCGATGCCGGGGCGGCCCAGATTGAAGATATTGATGCTGGGATTGTTCGACATGCCGCCGCCGTCGGATGAAAGATCGGTCCGGCCATTGCCATTGACATCGTGACGTATGGCGATGGCGTAATCGCCCGCGGCGGGCACCGGCATGCAGATCTGCATCGTGCTCGCGCGCACGGGCACTTCGATACGGTTCAGCCAGCGGCCGCTTTCCAGCCAGTCCGCCCGCGTGCCGCGATAAAGCTGGATGCGCAGGGTGCCGTTCGCCGGTTCGAGATCGGTCACATTGAGCCACACCGCCGGGCCGCTACCCTGGCACGGGGCGATCGTATGGCGCAATTCCTGGCCATAATCCTGCGCCTGCGCCGGAATGGTTGTGGCCAACAGCGGCGCAAGCAGCGCGGCTGTCGCAAGGCGGATAATACGAATCGTCATGCTGGCCTGTGTTCCTGTCAATAATTCGTTCCGGCGGGTGGGCCGGTTTCGCGCCGCACCGATGATGCGGTCATGAAAAGCCACCCGGCATTTCGCTTAGTTGCGCAAGGATTTGCAACAATTCCACTGAATATCGGCTGAAGCGCCCGCTCATCTGCGCGAAACGCAAAGTTTTCCCCCGGCATTGTCGTAAAATCGGTCCTTGTGTCCTTGAGGGGTGATTCGCCGCGCTTTATCGTTGGTCTGCTCCATGGCCCGTCCGCTGATCTCCCCTTCGATCCTTTCTGCCGATTTCGCCCGGCTGGGAGAAGAAGTGCGCGCGATCGATGCGGCGGGGTGCGACTGGATCCATATCGACGTGATGGACGGGCATTTCGTGCCCAATATAACCATCGGCCCCGATGTGGTGAAGGCTCTGCGTCCGCATTCGGCCAAGATGTTCGACGTGCATCTGATGGTATCACCGGTCGATTTCTGGGTCGAACAATTCGCCGCTGCGGGGGCGGATGTCATCACCGTTCATCCCGAAGCGGGCCCGCACGTCCACCGCAGCGTGCAGGCGATCCGCGCGCTGGGCAAGAAAGCCGGCATTTCGCTCAATCCGGCGACGCCCGCCAAGATGCTCGATTATCTGATCGACGAGATCGATCTGGTGTTGATCATGAGCGTCAATCCCGGCTTCGGCGGGCAAAGTTTCATCGCATCCCAATTGCGCAAGATCGAAGCGGTAAGGGCGATGATCGACAAGCGCGGGCTGGATGTGCTGATCGAGGTGGATGGCGGGGTCAACGCCCAGACCGCGCGGCTGTGCGTGGATGCGGGGGCCGATGTGCTGGTGGCGGGATCGGCCACCTTCAAGGGCGGGCCGGATCATTACGCCGCCAATATCGCCGCGCTGCGCGCAAGTGGTGCAGTGGCCGGTGCTGATGTGGGTGATGCGACGGGGGGCGGACAGTGAACGCGCCCACGCTCGGCCTGCGCACGGGACTGCAAAGGCGCGC
>JBGSLI010000438.1:0-10715 GCA_041740775.1 Alteraurantiacibacter sp.
GATGCCGGGTTTGGTTTCGACATTGTTGAACCAGGCGTATTCCATCCCTTCGCGGCTGGTCCACACGTTCTTGCAGGTGACCGAGCAGGTGTGGCAGCCGATGCATTTATCAAGGTTCAGAACCTTGCCGATTTGCGCGCGGATTTTCATGCGACGGTTTCCCCTTCGGCAAGCGCCCCTTCGAGCCAGTCGACCTTCTGCAATTTGCGGACGATCACATATTCGTCGCGGTTCGATCCCACGGTGCCGTAGTAATTGAAGCCGTAGCTTTGCTGGACATAGCCGCCGATCATATGCGTGGGCTTCAGCACTGCGCGGGTGACCGAATTGTGGATGCCGCCGCGCTGGCCTGTCAGCGGCGATCCGGGCACGTTGGTGATCTTTTCCTGCGCGTGATACATGAACAGCGTGCCTTCCTTCATCCGCTGGGAGACGACCACGCGGGCCACCAGCGCGCCGTTGGAATTGAAGGTTTCGACCCAGTCATTATCGACCAGACCGGCCTTGGCCGCATCCACCTCGCTCATCCACACGATCGGCCCGCCGCGCGACAGCGTGAGCATCAGCAGATTGTCGGTATAGGTCGAATGGATGCCCCATTTCTGGTGCGGGGTGATGAAGTTGAGGATCACGTGCGGCGCATCCTTGGCCTGATCCAGCATCGGTTTCACCGCCTTGGTATCGATCGGCGGACGATAGACGCAGAAGCCTTCGCCGAAGGCGCGCATCCACTTGTGGTCCTGATACAATTGCTGCCGCCCGGTCAGCGTGCGCCACGGGATCAGTTCATGCACATTGGTGTAGCCCGCGTTGTAACACACGTGTTCGCTTTCGATGCCGGACCAGGTGGGCGATGAGATGATCTTGCGCGGCTGCGCCTGAAGATCACGGAAGCGGATCTTCTCGTCTTCCTTGAGCAGCGCCAGATGGGTGTGATCGATGCCGGTCTTCTTCGACAGGTCGGCCCATGCCTTCACCGCCACTTCGCCATTGGTTTCGGGCGCGAGCATCAGGATCACTTCTGCCGCATCGATCGCGGTCTCGATCTGCGCCATTCCCCTGGTCGGGCCTTCATCAAGCACCCGGCCATTGAGATTGCGCAGATTTTCCACCTCATGTTCGGTGTTCCAGCCGATCCCCTTGCCGCCATTACCGAGCTTGTCGAGCAGCGGGCCAAGCGCGGTGAAGCGTTGGTAAAGCCCCGGATAATCGCGTTCCACCAGCGCCACATTGGGCATGGTCTTGCCCGGTATCGGCGCAACTTCGCCCTTGCCCCAATCGGCCACGTCATGGGCCTGCGCGATTTCGCCCGGCGTATCGTGCAGGATCGGGGTCAGCACCACATCATGTTCCACGCCGAGCACTTCGGGCGCCACTTCGGAGAACTTCTTCGCCAGCCCCTTGTAGATGTCCCAGTCGCTGCGCGATTCCCACACCGGATCGACTGCTGCCGACAGCGGGTGGATGAAGGGGTGCATGTCCGAGGTGTTGAGATCGTCCTTTTCATACCAGCTGGCAGTGGGCAGGACGATGTCCGAATAGACGCAGGTGGTCGACATGCGGAAATCCAGCGTCACCAGCAGGTCAAGCTTACCCTTGGGCGCATCATCGTGCCACTTGACCTCTTTGGGCTTTTGCGCGCCGGTTTCGCCCAGATCCTTGCCCTGCACGCCGTGGGCTGTGCCGAGCAGGTGCTTGAGGAAATATTCGTGACCCTTGCCCGATGATCCCAGCAGGTTCGACCGCCAGACGAACATGTTGCGCGGCCAGTTGGCCGGATCGTCCGGATCGAAGCACGACATTTCCAGTTCGCCCGATTTGAACGCATCGACGATGTAATCCTTGGCCTCCTTGCCGCTCGCCTTGATCGCCTTTCCCACCTCCAGCGGATTGGTCTTCAATTGCGGCGCGGAAGGCAGCCAGCCCATCCGTTCGGCCCGGACGTTGTAATCGATCAGGCTGGCGTCCCAGTCGCCATCGGGCGCGGTGGGGGAAAGGATTTCCTCCACCCCCAGCGTTTCGTAACGCCATTGATCGGTGTGGGCGTAGAAAAAGCTGGTCGAATTCATCTGCCGCGGCGGGCGGCTCCAGTCGAGCCCGAAGGCCAGCGGCAGCCAGCCGGTTTGCGGGCGCAGCTTTTCCTGCCCCACGTAATGCGCCCAGCCGCCACCCGATTGGCCCACGCAGCCGCACATCACCAGCAGATTGATGATGCCGCGATAGGTCATGTCCATGTGATACCAGTGGTTGATCCCGGCCCCCAGAATCACCATCGATTTGCCGTTGGTGATTTCGGCATTGCCGGCAAATTCGCGCGCCACGGTAATGATATGATCGGCCGGAATCCCGGTGATCTTTTCCGCCCAGGCGGGCGTATAGGGCACCATATCGCCGTAATCGCGCGCCACATGTTCACCGCCCAGCCCCCGGTCGAGGCCGTAATTGGCGCAAAACAGATCGAACACGGTGGCGACGAAGGCCTTGCTGTCCTTGAGCTGCAACTGGCGCACCGGCACCCGGCGTTTCAGCACGCTGGGATGATCGGTGCCTTCGAAGTGATCGTGTTCGCGGTTACCGAAATAGGGGAAGGCCACTTCCAGCACTTCATCGTGGTGGGCATCGAGAATATTGGTCAGCCGCAGCATGGTGTCATTGCCGCGCCCGTCCTTCTCGGCCAGATTCCACCGGCCCTGTTCACCCCAGCGGAAACCCGCCGAACCGGTCGGCACCACCACTTCATCGGTGTTTTCGTCGATCGCGACGGTTTTCCATTCGGGATTGCCGGTCTCGCCCAGATCGTCGAGAAAATCGGATGCGCGCAGCAGGTTTTCCGGAATCCACGCGCCGTCCTGCTCCACCAGCCGCACCAGCATGGGGAAGTCCGAATATTTGCGGCAATAATCCTCGAAATATTCCGCCTGCCGGTCCAGATGATATTCGCGCAGGATCACATGCCCCATCGCCATCGCCAGCGCGGCATCGGTGCCCTGTTTGGGGTTGAGCCAGAGATCGGCAAATTTGGTCGCCTCGGCATAATCCGGGCTGACGACGGCCACCTTGGTCCCGCGATAGCGCGCCTCGGTCATGAAATGGGCGTCGGGCGTGCGCGTCTGCGGGACATTGCTTCCCCACATCATCAGGAACCCGGCATTGTACCAGTCGGCGCTTTCGGGAACGTCGGTCTGTTCGCCCCAGGTCATCGGGCTGGCGGGCGGCAGATCGCAATACCAGTCGTAGAACGACATGCAGGTGCCGCCGAGCAGCGAGAGGTAGCGTGACCCTGCGGCATAGCTGACCATCGACATCGCCGGGATGGGCGAAAAGCCGATCACCCGGTCCGGCCCGTAAGTTTTCGCCGTGTAGGCATTGGCGGCGGCGATGATCTCGTTCACCTCGTCCCAGGTGGATCGCACGAAGCCGCCGTGGCCGCGAATGGCGGTGTAGCTTTTGCGCTTCACAGGATCCTCTACAATAGAGGCCCACGCCGCCACCGGGGTGCGCAATGCCCGCGCTTCGCGCCACAGCTTCAGCAGCCGCGATCGCACCATCGGATATTTGAGCCGCTGGGCGGAATAGATATACCAGCTGTAGCTTGCCCCGCGCGGGCAGCCGCGCGGTTCGTGATTGGGCAGGCCCGGCCTTGTGCGCGGATAATCGGTCTGCTGGGTTTCCCAGGTGATGATCCCGCCCTTGACGTAGATCTTCCAGCTGCACGATCCGGTGCAATTGACCCCGTGGGTGGAACGCACGATCTTGTCGTGCTGCCAGCGCTGGCGATAGCCGTCTTCCCAGTCGCGGTTCTGACTGGTGGTGACACCGTGGCCATCGGCAAAACTTTCCTTCTTCTGGCGGAAGAAGGTGAGGCGGTCGAGCAGCTGGCTCATGCGGCGGCTCCTTTCATGGTGACAGGAATGGGAGCGGCGGGCGCGCGGCCGCGTTCGATATCGTGCAGCAGGCCCCCCTGCCTTGAATAGGCCCACCAGGTCAGCGCGGCGCAGCTGGCGTAGAAGATCAGGAAACCCCACAGCGCCGCCATCGGGGTCCCGGTGGCGGCAATCGCGCTGCCGAAGCTCTTGGGGATGAAGAAGGCGCCATAGGCAGCGATAGCCGAGGTGAAGCCGACGATAGCCGCCGATTCCTTTTCCGCCTGCCGCAGCTGCGCCTGCGCGGAAAGCTCGGGCATCAGCCGGGGCACTTCGGTCCGCATGATCGCGGGGATCATCTGGAAGGTGGAGGCATTGCCCACCCCGGTCATGAAGAACATGAAGATGAACATCCCCAGGAAGCCCCACCAATTGCCCGCCTGCAGGAACCAGATCACTCCCAGCACGCCCAGCATCATCGCCACGAATACCCAGAAGGTGACCCGCGCCCCGCCCCATTTGTCGGACACCCAGCCGGTGGCGGCACGGCTCAATGCACCCACCAGCGGGCCGAGAAAGACGAATTTGAGCACGTCGACGTCGGGAAACTGGTGTTTGGCCAGCAGCGGCAGGCCCGCCGAAAAGCCGATGAAGCTGCCGAAAGTGCCGGTATACAGCCAGCACATCAGCCAGTTGTGCTTGCGCTGGAAGATCACCGCCTGTTCGGCAAAGCTGGCCTTGGCATCGGCAATGTCATGCATCCCGAACCAGGCGAGCAGGGTGGAGGCGATGATGAAGGGCACCCAGATGAAGCCCGCGTTCTGCAACCACAGCTGGCCGCCCTCGGCGGTCTGCTGCGGGGCGCCGCCCATGGCCCCGAACACACCCGCCACGATCACCAGCGGCACCGCAAACTGCATCACCGACACGCCCAGATTTCCCAGCCCCGCGTTGAGCGCCAGCGCATTGCCCTTCTGCGCTCTGGGGAAAAAGAAGCTGATGTTCGACATCGAGGAGGCGAAATTGCCGCCGCCAAAGCCGCACAAAAGCGCCAGCAACAGGAAGATGACATAGGGCGTATCGGGGTTCTGCACCGCATAGCCGATGCCGAAGGCCGGGATCAGCAATGATGCGGTGGATAGCGTGGTCCACAGCCGCCCGCCGAAGATCGGCACCATGAAGCTGTAGAATATCCGCAAGGTCGCGCCCGACAGGCCCGGCAGCGCCGCCAGCCAGAACAATTGATCGGTGGTATAGGCAAAGCCGATTCCCGGCAACTTGGCCACCACAATCGACCACACCATCCATACCGCAAAGGCCAGCAGCAGCGCGGGAATGGAAATATACAGGTTGCGCCGGGCGATGCGCGCGCCGGTTTCTTCCCAGAAGCCGGGGTCTTCGGGCTTCCATTCGGCCAGCACCTTGCCCGGCTGCGCCGCGCGATGCGCTTCCTCGTCGTGCAGGCCGGCCATTTCGGGGAATTGCGGCAGCGTGCGGACATCCATGCCGCTGGCCTTCTGTTCCATCTGCCGGATCGCCAGGTGCATCCAGACGAAGGCCACCGCCACCAGCGCGAACAGGATCATGAAACAGCTGGTCCAGATGCCGGTAAGATCGCTCACCGCGCCGAACACGATCGGCAGCACGAAGCCGCCCAGCCCGCCGACCAGCCCCACCAGCCCGCCGACAGATCCGACATGCTGCGGATAATAGACCGGAATATGCTTATACACCGCCGCCTTGCCCAGCGACATGAAGAATCCGAGCACAAATGTCGCGATCACGAAGGGCACCAGGCTCATCGAGGTGGAAAAACTGATCGACCCCCTGATCCCGTGGATCGTGTAATCGGTGGCCGGGTAGCTGAGCATGAACAGCACCACCAGCGAGACGCCGAAGGTTGCATACATGATCTTCCGGGCACCATATCTGTCCGAAAGCACCCCGCCATAGGCACGGAACACGCTGGCCGAGAGCGAGAATGTGGCCGCCAGCATACCCGCCAGCTTCACGTCGATTCCGTACAGCCCCACCATGTAATTGGGCAGCCACAGCGCCAGCGCCACAAAGGCACCGAAGACGAAGAAATAATACAGCGAGAAACGCCAGACCTGCTCGTTCTTCAGCGGTTCAAGCTGTTCCTTCAGACTGCGCGGCTTGATCCCGCCGGCCTTGCGCGCGGCGTATTCCGGATCGTCCTTTGCAAACAGGTAGAACAATACCGCAATCGCCGCGAGCGCGCCCGCCCACACCTGCGCCACCCCCTGCCAGCCGATCGCCACCATTACCCACGGGGCGACGAATTTGGTCACCGCCGCGCCGACATTGCCCATGCCGAAAAAGCCCAGCGCCGCGCCCTGCCGTTCGGTTGGATAGAATTTGGAGACATAGGCGACGCCAACAGCAAAACCGCCCCCGGCCAGGCCCAGACCCAGCGCAGCTACCAGTATCAAATAGTAGTTATCCGCATAGGACAGAAGGAAAGTCGCCGCCGCCGAGGCCAGCATCGTCAGCGGAAAGACGATCCGCCCGCCGTGCTGATCGGTCCACACGCCCAGCATTAGCCGGACCAGCGAACCGGTAAGGATCGGCGTGCCCACCATCAGTCCGAATTGCGTATCGTTGAGGCCCAGCTCGGCCTTGATCTCGATTCCGATGATCGCAAAGATCGTCCACACGGCAAAGCAGATGGTGAAGGCAAAAGTGCTCAGGCCCAGCGCCCGGTGCTGCTCGGCGTTGCCTGCCGGACTTGCTGCGGGGCTTGCTGCTCGATCGTTTGGCGACATGTTCGGTTCCCGGTTCAGGCGCGGTTGACCGGTGCTGCATGGGCGGCGGCGGAAGCGCGGCGCTTGATCGGGATCAAATTGCCGGGCCGGGTTGGCGGAAAATCGGCATTGGCTGATCCAGCGCAGCTTGTCGTTCGATGCAGATCAAGGCTCTGGTTGATAAGGATCAATCGCGCCGCTAGCATCCTGCGCTAACCAGCCGGAGTGATAACCAAGGTGCGAATCGGCGAAAAGCCAGAAATTGCCGGCCTTCCGCTGTTCCGCGACATGGACGACGCCATGCGCGAGCGGATCTTCTCCGGCTCGTTCCTGCAGGTGTTCCCGCCGCAGCTGGTTCTGTTCGAAATGGGCCAGCGGGCCGATTTCCTGCACGTTCTGGTGGATGGCAGGGTAGAACTTTATGCTGCCGGGGCGGGGCGCGACACCACCATGCGGATCGTCGAGCCGATCACCAGCTACATCCTCGCCGCGGTCATCACCGACATGCCCTATCTGATGTCCGCCCGCACGCTGGCCTCCTCGCGCATCCTGCTGGTGCCCGCCGCGCTGATGCGCGAGGTGATCAAGCAGGACGGCGCGCTGATGCAGGCCACCATGCACGAACTGGCGCTGGGCTATCGCGATCTGGTCCGCGCGCTCACCGATATGAAACTGCGCCAGTCGGGCGAGCGGCTGGGCAATTATCTGCTGCAATACAGCGCCCGTCTGGGAGAGCCGCACGAATTCGAACTGGGCGGGGAAAAGCGCGTTCTCGCATCCTTGCTGGGGATGACGCCGGAAAACCTCTCGCGCGCGTTCGGGGTGCTGAAGGATCACGGGGTGATGGTTTGCGGCGCAAAAGTGCGGATTGCGGACCGACCCGCGCTCGCCGCCTTCGTCCGGCCCGATCCGGTCCCGGCCGACCGGAGTTCCTAGCGCCTAGAACCGCACCTCCACCGAAAACCACGCCTTGGTGGTATTGGTGGCAAATCCTTGCGCATCGTAATGGGCGATTTTGGCCAGCAGGACGGTATGCTCGCCCACCGGGTAACTCGCCTGGGCGTTGAATTCCTGGCCGTAGGCGCGGCTCCCGCGCGTGGCGTTGAAATCGTGCCACAGCGCCCGCAGCGCCAGCCCGCCCAGCGGCGATCCTTCGCCAAAGCGATAGCCGAGATCGACATAGAGATCGCGCAGGCCATCGGGCGGGGTCACCAGGAATTTGTCCGCCCAGCCGTTGAAGGCGTGCAGCGTGGCCAGCGGCGTCTGCAGGGCAGAAGAGCCGTCGCCTTCGAGGCGTTCCAGCCCCACCCGCGCGCTCGCCCCGCCGTGCGCGATGCCCGCATCGAAGGCGAGATAATCGAGCGCGAAATCGCCCGGATTGCCCCCGTGTTCGGTCTGCCGGGCGTATTCGCCGGTAAACAGCGCCTTCACGCCTGCGGCAATCTGCTGTTCGCCTGCCAGCCGCACCCCCAGCGTTTGCGTGCTGGCCGATGGCGCGGCGGGAATATCCAGCCAGTAGCCATAGGCCGAAAGAGTGCCGATGCCGTCAATCGCATAGGCGGCGCGCGCGCCGTCGATATCGGTATCGTGCCAGATGCCCTGCGGCGAATCGGGGCCGAATACCCGGTTGACCCGCCAGGCGTGGAGATAATCGAGCGTCGCCCCGGCGGCGGCTCCGGTGGTGGGAGCGGCGGTGATGCGGATGGCATCGAGCGTCTGATCGTTCTGCCGCCAGCCGACCGAACCGATCCAGCGCTGGTTATCCAGATTGACCGCCTGCCGCCCGCCCGCAGCGGCAAGTCCCGCCACCGGACGCCAGCGGAGGATCGCCTGGTTGAGCAGGACATCCGAAGCATCGGCAACCACCGGAAATGCGGTGCGGCCGTTGACGGTATCGTTGAAATCGCGCGGGCCGATGCGGACGATCGCCTCGCCTTCCACCTGCGCGCTCAGGCCGTGCCATTCGGCGGTCCGCACACCGCTGCGGATGCGCAGGGTGGATGCGGTGGCATCGCGCGGCAGGCCTTGCTGATCGACCGTTTCGAGCCGGTAGCGCAGATCGAGATAGGGCTGGATCGGGGCTTCATCGCCCTCGGATGCCTGCGCCGCCGGGGCAAGGGGCAGAGCCAGCGCCATAGCCAGCAGCGACGGGAGAATTCGAGAAAGGGCTTGATCCATTTCCTCGAAATACCGTCAAACGTGCGCGTTGAATTGATCCGTATCAATTGCTGAAATTGAGCGAATTCTGTGTGGCCGAGAATATTGCCCAAAAAGAAGCGGAAACGGCGGCCCTCCCGCAAGGAAAGGCCGCCGTTTCTGCTTGTGCTATCGGAAGATGTCAGCGTTCGTCGGGGCTTACCGGCTGATCTTCCGGAGCAATAGAAATGCGCACCGTTTCGCCCGAATTGCCGGGGAAACCGGTGAACATCGCCTCGACCAGATTGGGCACCAGATATTGCAGCCGGTTGGAAGTGGAGGCGGCCTGCGCGCTGCCTTCGAACAGCCGTTCTCCGGTGGCAGCATTGTCGATCTTCAGATCGATGCCGCT
Organism: Alteraurantiacibacter sp.; assembly: GCA_041740775.1. Lineage (GTDB taxonomy): Bacteria > Pseudomonadota > Alphaproteobacteria > Sphingomonadales > Sphingomonadaceae > Alteraurantiacibacter. The sequence continues at coordinate 9,177 of JBGSLI010000438.1, forward strand.
GGTAAAGACGGTGTAGCTGCGCACGCCGCCGCCGTCGAAGAACGGATCGTAGAAGCCGTAACCCCAGCGCCTGCCGCCGTAATATCCGAGGCGCGAATAGCCGTAGCCGCCATATCCGCCATAACCGCCATAACCGAAGCCACGGCCGTAGCCGTAGCCGCCGAAACCGCGACCGTAGCCGCCGTAGCCAAAACCACCATAACCGCCATAACCTGTCGAACGCAGGCGCTCGCGCCCTTCGTCAACGCCGTAATCGAAGCGCACCAGCAGCGCGGCTTCTTCCGGAGATGCCGCCTGAACATAGCCCAGTCGCTCCATCTCGGCCTCGACATGATCGGCGTAAAGCGCAAATTCCAGCCCACCCGCCAGCGCCGGATCGTCCGCCACCACGAAGAAGCTCTGCCCGGCGGGAGCGGGGAGCTGGCTTTCGAACCGCGAGACATCGGCGCGGAACGGCGTGGCGCAAGCGGCAAGGCCCAGCGCAAGCGCGGGGAATGCCGTAAATTTGAAGCCTTTCTTGATCGTGGCGGTGACAGTCATGGCGCTTCTCTTTCAAATCAATGGCAAGCGGTCGTGTGGTATCCGCCTCACCGGATTCGCACGAGTCTCTACGATGAGGCGTGCAATAGCAAGGCTGTGCTGAACGTTGGTTGAACCGGAAAGCGTGAAACCTTTCAATATATCAGAAGGATGAAGGCCCGCAGCAGAATGCCCAAACTGCGGCAACGTCATGGCATGCGACACATTCGGTCCGGCATCAGGTAGAAAATCACGCCAATCTGACCCTGGCCGCCATAGCGGGCATTGTATGTGCCGCTGTTGGCCTGCTCGATCAGATTGCCGTCCCACGGATCGAGATACACCACCCTTCCCGCTGCAGTCATGCGTGGAACGACGATGGCATGGCCACCTCCGCCGTTCCAGTAAACGCCGATTATCGCGGGCGTAGTGGGGCCGAGCAGCCGCGGGTTCATGGTGAGTGGCGGGGCATTTGGCTGGCGACGCTGGACATCAACGATGATCCCGTCATTTTCCAGGGCGCGCACGATGTGATCGATCTTGAAGCCCGTGTTGGCCAGCGTGCTCGCCATGCTCGACCGGTCGCTGGGGAAAGAGCCGGGATTGAGGCACATCGGCCCGTTTGGATCGACACCTAGCGGCGCGAACATATCGTTCACAGCTGCACGATAGAAGCGTTGCGCCAACTCCCATTCCGATTCCATCATGGTTTGCTGGCGCACCAGGTTGCGAGCCATCCACATGCTGGCAACCGCACAAGAGTTCATCTGGTTCTGTTGCCAGATCGAGTAGGTATTGCCGTCGCTATCCGATTGCGTGGCGATCATATCGGCCTCCTTCAGTCGCGCGACCCTGAAGGAATCAAACTTCTGGCGACAAAGTCTCTGCCTTGCCAAGACAGGAGTCAAGTTGCGTCCGGTGTGGCTTTCCGCCTTCAGCCCCGCACCAGTCCCAGCGCCTTGTAAGCGGCATCGAGCGTGGGACGCCCCGCTTCGCGCGCCTGCGCTGCGCCGCGCGCGA
>JBGSLI010000439.1:0-1852 GCA_041740775.1 Alteraurantiacibacter sp.
CTGCGCGCGGCGGCCTCGGCATCGCGCTGCCACAGCAGCGCATCCATCCGCCGGTCGTTGTCAGCCTGCGAAAACTGCTGGCCGTACATGGCAAACAGCGCGGCTTCGGCAGTCGGGCTCATTTCCCCGCCGCGCCACGCCTCCAGCGCCCGCCGCGCTGAAGATTCGCGGTCCGATCCCATCAGCGCCAGCGCATAATGCGCCCGCGCATGATTGGTGACCGGTTCGCGCGCGGCGAAGAAATCCAGCAGCATCTGCGGATCAGTAAATTCGCTGCGCAGCCGCTGTTCGGCGCGCGCGCGCAGGGTATCTTCTTCAGGAAAGCCGGGGTTGGCGGCGAGGAAGCTGGCGTATTGGGCGAAGGGCAGTTGCGCCTGACGATCTTCCCACAAGCGTTCCCAGCGGGCGATTTCCTGCGCCATCGGCCCCGGTTGCTGCGCCACCAGGCTGGCGCGATTGCGATCCCATTCGGCGGCATCCTGCGCCTGTGCCGCAGAAGGTGCGGCAGCGGCAAGGGCAGCAGTTGCAACAAGAGCGGTGGTGAGTGAATTGCGAAGCATGCTGGACATATTGCCCGGCCTCTCCTTATCAGGCCATGAATAGATCAAACTGTGCAAGCCGGGAGCGGCCATACCATGTTTTCAGGATCGATACCCGCGCTGGCTACCCCGTTCAAGGACGGGGCCTTCGACGAATCGGGCTATCGCCGGTTTATCGACTGGCAGATCGAAAACGGTTCTTCCGGGCTGGTCCCCTGCGGCACCACGGGCGAAAGCGCCACGCTGGACAATGACGAACATCACCTGATCATCAAGACCTGCGCCGAACAGGCGGCGGGCCGGGTGCCGGTGATTGCGGGCGCGGGCAGCAATGATACGCAAACCGCGCTGTGGCACATCAAGGAAGCGCAGATCGCCGGGGCGGACGCGCTGCTGCTGGTCGCGCCCTATTACAACCGCCCATCGCAGGCGGGGCTGCTGGCGCATTTCAGCTATCTGGCCGAACGCGCCGATCTGCCGATCGTGCTGTATAACGTGCCGGGCCGCACGGTGACCGATATCCAGCCCGATACGGTGGTGGAACTGGCGCGGCGCTTTCCCGGCAGGATCGTGGCGCTGAAGGATGCCAGCGGCGATCTGTCGCGGGTGGTGACGCAGCGCATGGGCGCGGGGCCGGATTTCTGCCAGCTTTCGGGCGATGATCCGCTGGTGCTGGCAGGCTATGCGCTGGGGCAGGTGGGCTGCATCTCGGTAACCGCCAATGTCGCGCCCAAACTGTGCGCGGATTTTCACGCGGCGGCGGCGAGCGGCGATTATGCCACCGCGCGCGAATTGAACGAACGACTTTACCCGCTGCACAAGGCGATGTTCGCCGACGCCTCGCCTGCGCCCGCCAAATACGCGCTGAGCAGGCTGTTCGACTGGTTCTCGCCCGAAGTGCGGCTGCCGATCGTTGAGTGCTCGGATGCGGCGAAGAAGGCGGTTGACGCGGCGATGGATGCGGCTGGTTTATAGGAATTCGTCATTGCGAGGAGCGAAACGACGAAGCAATCCAGCCCCACATTTTGTGATGAGAAACAAACCTCGGAACTGGATTGCCGCCTCGCCTGCGGCTCCTCGCAATGACGAAGACAGGGAATTACAGAATGAAAAACCTCCTCCTCGCCGCAGCCGCCCTCGCGCTGGCATCCTGTTCCACCATGCCGGGTGTCCCGCCGCCCGCGCTCGACGAGCTGGCGCGGCAATACCTCGCGGTGCAGCTGGCGATCGGGGAGAAGGACCCCGGCTATGTCGATGCCTATTACGGGCCGCCTGAACTGGCCGCTGCCGCCACCGCGGAAGACGCCGGGATG
>JBGSLI010000440.1:0-5599 GCA_041740775.1 Alteraurantiacibacter sp.
CGGTTCTGCCTTCGATGACCGGATCATACGCGGGCGGCTGGCGCAGGCGTTCGGAAGGCTGATCCGCAGCCGCGAGGATCGCGGGCATTTCATCGTCCTGTCGCCCGCCTTCCCCTCGCGCCTGCTATCAGCCTTTCCCCCCGGCGTGAAAGTCACAAGGCTGACGCTGGCAGAGGCTTTACTTCGGGTGGCCGGCGGTGTTTCCTGCGCGCCGATGGAACAGCAACCTTTCGATCAGCAAGAGGACATCGGCTTTTGAAACGTCTCGGCCTGCTGCGCCACGCCAAATCGGACTGGGACGACCTTTCGCTGCGCGATTTCGATCGCGGGCTGAACGCGCGCGGGCGCAAGGGCGCGCGGCTGATGGGCGCGCATATCCACAGCAGCGGGGCGAAATGGGATCTGGCGCTGGCCAGCCCCGCCGAACGGGTGAAGCGCACGCTGGAGGCGAGCGGGCTGGAGTTGCCGGTCCGTTTCGAAGAAGCTGCCTATCTTGCCGATTCGCCAACGCTTGCGGCACTGCTGCGCATGGTGGACGAGGCGGCGGAAGCGGTGCTGGTGATCGGGCACAATCCGGGTTTGCAGGAACTGGCGCTGGAACTGGTGCCAGAACTGACGGGGGATGACGAACAGACCGCTCTGTACGGCGAAATCGCGGCGAAATACCCCACCGCCGCCTATGCGGTGATCGAACTGGATATCGAGAGCTGGAAAGACCTCGCGCCGGGCTGCGGCAGGCTGGTGCATTTCGCCCGTCCGCGCGATCTGGATCCCGCGCTGGGGCCGGAATACTGAAATCCGTAGATACTGCAATTCAGACGTTGAGCGGATAAGGCGGTTCAGTCGAGCGCGGCGGCCAGCCGATCGCGGATGGCACGCAATTGCCGGGAGAACTCCGCCGCCCGGTCACCTGCTGGTCCGGGCGCAGCGGGTGCCGCCGGGGGCGAAGCCTGCCCGCCACCCGCAACAATTCCGCCCGAAACAGACCGCGCCGCCTGAAGCACCTTTTTCGCGCCCTTCAGCGTATAGCCTTCACGGTTCACCAGCCGGTCTATCGCTTCGACCGTGGCGACATCCTGCGCGCGATACAGCCGCCGCCCGCCGCTGCGCTTCAGCGGCGAGAGCATCGGGAACTGCTGTTCCCAATACCGCAGCACATGCGGCTTGATACCAAAGGCTGCGGAAACCTCGCCGATGGTGCGCATCGCCCCATCGGCCTTCCCGTCGGCAAATCCGGGGCCGTCCTCGGGCTGCGGCAAGCTGCGGGAGCCCGCTGCGTTCATGAAGCCTTCGCGATCCGTTCTTTCATCTTCTGGCTGGCGCGGAATGTCATCACCCGGCGGGGCGTGATCGGCACTTCCACCCCGGTTTTCGGATTGCGGCCGATGCGTTCCTTCTTGTCGCGCAGCACAAAGGTGCCGAAGCCCGAAATCTTCACATTTTCGCCATCGGCCATGGCATCGCACATCTTGGCCAGAATCGCCTCGACCAGTTCAAGGCTTTCGGCACGCGAGAAGCCCATCTTGTGATTGATGGTCTCGGCCAGATCAGCTCTTGTCAACGTTCCCACGGATCGCATTGAATCCATTGCCTTACCCTTCCCCGTTCATGTTCCATCGACCCCGTGGGGATTATGAACAAGAAGGCGGGAAATGGCAAGGACGGCAATGCCCGAAATTTAGGAAAAATCCTACGCGCGCAACAGGGTGGCGCCCCAGGTGAAGCCGCCGCCCATCGCTTCCAGCATCACCAGATCGCCCGGCTTGATCCGCCCGTCCTTCTTGGCGACATCATAGGCCAGCGGCACACTCGCGGCGGAGGTGTTGGCGTGCCGGTCCACCGTCACCACCACCTGATCCATCGACAGGCCCAGCTTGCGCGCGGTGGCGTCCAGAATGCGGGCATTGGCCTGATGCGGCACCACCCAGTCGATATCGCCTGCACTCAGCCCCGCATCGTCGAGCACTTCGTTCAGCACTTCGGCCAGATTGACCACCGCGTGGCGGAACACTTCGCGCCCCTTCATCCGCACCTTGCCGACTTCGCCGGTGGTCGAAGGCCCGCCATCGACATAAAGCAGATCGCAATGCGCGCCTTCTGCGTGCAGCCGCGTGGCGATCACGCCTGGTCCATCTTCGGGCACATCGCGCCCCTCGATCACGAAGGCCCCGGCCCCGTCGCCGAACAGGACGCAGGTGCCGCGATCTTCCCAGTCGAGAATGCGGCTGAAGGTTTCCGCCCCGATCACGATCGCGCGCCGGGCCATGCCCGTGCGGATCATCGCATCGGCGGTGCCCAGCGCATAAAGAAAGCCCGAACACACAGCCGCCACATCGAAGGCGGGAAAACCCCTGCCGCCCAGATTGGCCTGCACGGTGGTGGCGGTGGCGGGAAAGGTGCGATCGGGCGTGGCGGTGGCCAGCACGATCAGATCGATATCGGCGATGGTGCAGCCCGCATCCGCCAGCGCCGCGCGGGCGGCATCGGTGGCGAGCGATCCGGTGGTCTCGCCCTCGCCCGCGATATAACGCTGGGTGATGCCGGTGCGTTCACGGATCCAGTCGTCGCTGGTGTCCACCTGCTCCGCCAGTTCGGCGTTGCTGACGCAGCGCGCGGGCAGAGCGGAACCACAGCCGGTGACCACCGAACGGATCATTTCGCTGCCCCCGCCCCGGTCTTCATCCCGTTGCCGATTTCTGCCAGATCGGCGGCGATGCGCTGGGTTATGTCATCCTCCAGCAGCCGCGCGCACACATCCACCGCATTGGCCACGCCTCTGGCATTGGCGCTGCCGTGCGATTTGACGATCACTCCGTTGAGGCCGAGGAAAACCCCGCCATTGTGATTGTTGGGATCGAGATGGTGGCGCAAAAGCTCGGTCGCCGGGCGGCTGACGAGGAAGCCGATCTTCGATCGCAGCGAGCTGGTAAACGCCGATTTGAGCAGATCGGTCACAAAGCGCGCCGATCCCTCGATCGCCTTGAGCGCGATATTGCCCGAAAAGCCGTCGGTCACCACCACGTCCACTTCGCCGCGATTGATCTTGTCGGCCTCGATAAATCCATCGAACTGCATCGACAGCCCGGCCGCCTGCGCCAGCCGCTGGCTCGCCTCGCGCAAATTGTCGGTGCCCTTGATGCTCTCGGTGCCGATGTTGAGCAGCCGCACGCGCGGGGAAGGCTTGCCGGTAACGATGCGGGCATAGGCAGCACCCATGATCGCAAACTGGATCAGATTGCGCGCGTCGCAATCGGTGTTGGCGCCAAGATCCAGCATCACCACGTCATTCTCGCCCAGCGTGGGCATCAATCCGGCGAGCGCGGGACGGTCGATTCCTGGCATGGTGCGTAGCGCCAGCTTGCCCATCGCCATCAGCGCGCCGGTATTGCCCGCGCTGACGGCCGCGCCGCAATCGCCGCTCTTCACCGCTTCTATCGCGAGGCCCATGCTGGTGGATTTGGCCCGGCGAATCGCCCGGCTGGGCTTCTCGTCGCCCTCCACCACCCCGTCGCAATGGAGGATTTCGGACGCGGAGCGCATATTGGGGTGATTTGCCAACACTGCTTCGATCCGTGGCTGATCCCCCACCAGCAGGAAGCGAAACTTGTCATGCCGACGCCGCGCCAGCGCCGCGCCTTCCACCATCACGCGCACGCCTTCATCGCCGCCCATCGCGTCAACGGCGATACGCGGAAGGCTCATGCGCGAAATTCCTTATTCTGGCCGGAAGGCCTAAGCCTTGGGCTCGATCACCAGACGGCCGTTGTAATGGCCGCAGGCATTGCACAGCATGTGCGGGCGCTTCAATTCGCCGCAATTGGAACATTCGTGGAAGGCTTCCACCTTCAGCGAATCATGCGACCGGCGATTGCCCCGGCGATGCGGCGAAACTTTTCTTTTGGGGACGGCCATGGCGGCACCTGATCCTTGAATTCGTTCAAAATCTGTTCGGATACAGCACTAGGCGATGCCCGGCCCCCGCGCAAGCGCGGCGGAGAGGGGAACCTCTAATGCGGCGAAGGCGGGCGCTATAACGGGTTTTTGCCGCGTTGCAAGCACTGCCCGCGCGGTCTATTGGCTGCGCAGCAAGAGGGGCTGCAACAGGGGCTGCAACAGGGGCTGCAACAGGGAGAGCAATTGCCGTGGAAGACATGCATATCAGCCTTTTTTCGGCAGGCATCGCCGGATTGATCGCAGTGTGGCACGCGATCCGCTGCATCAAGCTTCGGTTTGCGGACAAGGCTGCGCATGGAGATGGCGGCAGCGCGCGGCTGGCACGGCGAATGCGCGCGCACGCAAATTTCGCCGAATATACGCCGATCGCGCTGGTGCTGATCGTGCTGCTCGATCTGATGGACGCGCATGCCTGGGTGCTCGGTCCGGTGGCGCTGGCTTTCCTGCTGGGGCGCGTGCTCCACGCCATCGGGATGGATTCCGAAACCGCCGCCTGGCCGCGCCAGATCGGCATGTTGCTGACGCTGCCGGTGCTGGCGGGACTGGCGATCTGGGCCATGCTGCTGGGTGCGAAAATTATCTAACCGCCCCGATCGCCGCATCGCCCACAAACGGATTGCTCGCGCGTTCCCGCCCGAAAGTGCTCGTCGGCCCATGGCCGGGGACGAAGGTGACATCGTCGCCCAGCGGCCACAGCTTGCCGGTGATCGCATCGAGCAGATCCTGATGGTTGCCCATCGGGAAATCGGTGCGGCCGATGGACCCTGCAAACAAGACGTCCCCCACGAAGGCAAATCTTGCCGCGCGGTGGAAGAATACCACATGGCCGGGCGTATGGCCGGGGCAGTGGAGCACTTCCAGCGTGGCCTCGCCTACGGTCACGGTGTCGCCGTCTGCCAGCCAGCGCGTCGGCTCGAACACTTCGCAATGCATGCCAAAGCGCGGGCCGTCATCCTCCAGCTTTGCGATCCAGAAAATGTCGTCCGCGTGCGGGCCTTCGATCGGCAGGCTCAGCTCCGCCGCCAGCATCCCTGCCTGCCCGCAATGATCGGCGTGGCCGTGGGTGAGGAGGATCTTCTCCAGCGTGACCCCGGCCTTCGCCACCGCATCCTTCAGCTTTTCCAGCTCCCCGCCCGGATCGACCAGCGCCCCGCGCATCGTCTTGGTGCACCACACCAGCGAACAGTTCTGCTGGAACGGGGTGACAGGCACGATGGCCGCCCTGATCGGGCTTGGGTTGAGTGAGCTTTGCGTCATGCCATGCCAAATGGCGGTGACGGGCGCGGCTTGCAAGCGTAGAGCGGGCGCCGATGACCACGCTCACTTACCGCCCCCTGACCTATCGGCAAGCGACCGAGGCCGATCTGCCCTTCCTGAATGCTCTGATCGGCGAGGACGCAGTGGCCACCGCGCGCGATCCGGTGCGGCCGGACAATGATGCGCAGCAATTGGCAGCGATGCGGGCGATTGCTGCCGATCCCAATCACGAATTGTGGATCGTAGAGCGCGCGGGCGAGCCTGTCGCGAGCTTCCATCTCAGCTACCTGCCCGGCGTATCGCGCAAGGGCGCTTGGCGCGGGCAGGTGGAAAGCGTGCGGGTGGCGGCGGCCAGGCGCGGACAAGGCGTGGGCGAGGCAATGATGCG
>JBGSLI010000441.1:0-3736 GCA_041740775.1 Alteraurantiacibacter sp.
GGGGGCCTCGCGCCCGATCCTGCGCGGTTTCGGCGGGGACCGGGTGCGGGTGCTGACCGACGGGATCGGCTCGCTCGACGCATCGGGCGCGTCAGACGATCACGCGGTCGCCATCGATCCGCTGATCGCCGAACGGATCGAGGTCCTGCGCGGCCCGGCGGTGCTGCTGTATGGCAGCCAAGCCATCGGCGGGGCGGTGAATGTGATCACCAAGCGCATCCCCCCGCGCGTTCCCGACGAGCCGATCCATGTGGACGCGCTGGCGGGGCTCGACAGTGCCAGCAATCTGCGCGAAGGCGGCGCATCCCTCGATATGCCGCTGGGCAGCAGCTTCGCCTTCCACGTGGACGGATCCTATCGCAACACCGATGATATCGAGATCCCCGGCTTTGCCGCCTCGCCCCAATTGCGCGCCGATCTGCTGGCCGATGCCGCGCTGGAAGAAGCGGCGGGTAATGCCGATGTGGCGGTGGAATTGCGCGAGGCCGCCGATATCCGCGATGTCCTGCCCAACAGCTGGAGCGAGACCTGGTCGCTCGGCACGGGCATCGCGTTCTTTTCGGGCGAGAGCAATCTGGGCCTCTCCTTCGATTACTACGATACCGCCTATGGCGTTCCCGGCCGCCCCGGTGGGGGCCATATCCTCGGTGAACCTGGAGGCGAAGAAGAAGCCCCGGTCTCGATAGGGCTGGAACGCTATCGCGTCGATCTGCGCGGCAGCCTCGATCTGGGCACGGGCTTTTTCGAGTCGGTGCAGACCCGCTGGGGGTATTCCGATTACACCCATACCGAATTCGAAGGCGATGAAGTGGGCACGGTGTTCAAGGTGGAAGGCGTTGAAGGGCGCGCAGAGCTGGTGCAATCGCGGCGCGGCGCGCTTTCCGGATCGACCGGCGTGCAATATTCGCATGTCGATTTCCAGGCCATTGGCGATGAAGCCTTCATCCCCCCCAATGTGACCGAAACCTTCGCGCTGTTCACCTTGCAGGAAGTGGATCTCGATCCGTTCGAACTGGAAGCGGGCGCGCGGTTTGAAACCACGCAGGTTGATGCTCCCACGCTGGGGCAGGGGCGCAGCTTCGATACCTTCTCGGCGGCGCTCGGCGGGGGATACATGCTGTTTGCAGATTTCCGCCTGGGGGTGAATCTGTCGCGCACCCAGCGCGCGCCCTCGGCGCAGGAATTGTTTGCCGATGGTCCGCATGTCGCCACCCAGCAATTCGAACTGGGCAACTCCGCGCTGGCTACCGAGAGCAGCTGGGGGCTGGAGGGCTATGTGCGCGGCGAGATTGGCGAGGTGAAGGTGAACGCGGCGCTGTATCGCAACTGGTTCGATGATTTCGTTTTCCTGGCCGCCAATGGTGACGTGGAAGACGGGCTGCCGGTTTTCGCCTTCGGCCAGCAGGATGCCGATCAGTGGGGCTTTGAAGCGCAGGCGACCTTTCCGCTGATCGAGGGGCGCGATTTCTCGCTGCTGGGCGATCTGCGCGGTGATCTCACCCGTGCGACGCTGGCCGATGACAGCGCCGTGCCGCGCATCCCGCCGCTGAGCCTCTATGGCGCGCTGGAAGGCCGCTGGGCGCATTTCGATCTGCGCGGGGAAGTGGAATGGCAGGACAGCCAGACGCGCCTCGCCCCGCTGGAAACGCCCACCGGAAGCTTTGCCTTCGTCAATCTGTCGCTGGCCTGGCACCCGTTCGAAGGCGAGGAAAACTTCACCCTGCTGGCACAGGTGGACAATATCTTCGATGCGGAAGGCCGCCGCGCGGCCAGCTTCACCAAGGATTTCGTGCCGCTGCGCGGGCGCAATTTCAGCCTGAGCGCGCGGGCGAGTTTCTGAGCCTACACCTCGTCGTAATGGAACGGCGCGATTACCGCGCTGGGGTGCGCTTCGTAGTCGAAGCTGGGCGGCAAATCGGGTTCCAGCCCTTCGGTCGATCGCAGCAGCGGCACCCCGCCGCGGTGCCAGCCTGCATCATATTCGGCGTAGAAATTGATGATGCCGTGCAGCGAAGCAATCCGCCATCTGCCACCTTCGACAACATAGGTGTTTTCGTAGGTCGCTTCGCCCCAGCGCCCTTCCCGGCCCAGAAAGCCCACCATCATCAGCGTCCGCCAGCGCCCCCTGGCAGTGCCCGCCGCAGCGTCGATATGCAGCACCGGCTGCAATTGCATGTGGTTGAAGATCGTGCCGTCCTGATAGGTGGGCAGGCAATGGAGATAGGCACGCACCCGCTCGCGCCCTGCGTAAATCCCGCGTCCGGCGATTTCCAGCGTGCCACCATCGGCGAACAGATCGGCCGCCTTGTCCCACAATCCCTTGTCGACATAATAGCCATAGGCGCCCTGAAGATTGCAGATATCGCGGTAAGCTTCGGCCTTGGCGGCGCGGGCCTCCAGTGCCTCGATACGGGCGAGCAGGTCTTCGATGGCAGGCATGGCGTGCTCCGTTACAGGCGCTTTCACGGGCGCCTTCACAGGCGCGGCAAGGTCACCCCGCGCTGGCCCATATATTTGCCCGCCCTGTCGGCATATGTCACTTCGGGCCTTTCATTGCCCTGCAAAAACAGGAACTGGCACGCGCCTTCATTGGCGTATATTTTGGCGGGCAGCGGGGTGGTGTTGGAAAATTCCAGCGTGACATGGCCTTCCCACCCCGGTTCCAGCGGGGTGACGTTGACGATGATGCCGCAGCGGGCATAGGTGCTTTTGCCAAGGCAGATCACCAGCACATCATCGGGCACGCGGAAATATTCCACCGTCCGCGCCAGCGCGAAGGAATTGGGCGGGATAACGCATACATCGGTCTTGCGATCGACGAAGGAATTGCTGGCGAAATCCTTGGGATCGACCACCGCGCTATCGACATTGGTGAAGATCTTGAATTCGTCCGCCACCCGCGCATCATAGCCGAAGGAGGACAGCCCGTAGGAGATGTTCCCTTCGCGCCGCTGCGCCTCCACGAAGGGTTCGATCATCCCGCTCGCCTGCGCCTGCTGGCGAATCCACTTGTCTGAAAGAATGGCCATCCGGGGGAGATTCCCCATGCCGCGCGGGCGGGCAAGCGGTGCGGGGGGATTATCCCCCGAAGCCAGGCGCGGGAGCTAGCCCAGCGGTCCGCCCTCCAGGCCGGGGCGGGTGGAATGGCTGGCGGCGACGCGGCGCTGGTATTCGGGCGAAAACAATGTGGAAACGGTGATGTGATCCACCCGCGCTTCTTCCGGGGTCAGCGTCAGCAGCGCGTATCCCTTGTTGTCCTGATCGCAATAGATCACTTCCTCCGCGCTCGCGGTCAGCCATTGTCCCAGCCCCGGCAGGATCGATCCGTAGGACGGGCTGGAAATGGCGGTGCAGCCCGCCTCCACCGCCGCCAGCCTGCCTGCCGCATCGTGCAGATTGTTCGTCCATGCAGCGTGGCTGTCGCCCGAAAGCACGATCGGGCGCGATCCCGCGTGCGCGAACAGATCATACAGGCGTTCGCGCGCGTGGGGATAACCGTCCCATGCGTCCAGATTGAAGGGCACGCCCATCCGGTATCCGGCCAGTGAACGGTCTATCTGGTCGCGGTATTGGGCGGGCATGGCGGCGCGCATTTCGGCATAGGCTGCCGCGCCCATCAGTGCTTCCAGATCGGGTCCGGGGACGCGCGCCATCACCACCTGATTGCCCAGCACCTGCCACGGCTTTTGCGCCGCAACCGATTCCGCCAGCACCCCTTCCAGCCATGCGCCCTGCC
>JBGSLI010000442.1:0-2302 GCA_041740775.1 Alteraurantiacibacter sp.
CAGCGCCTTGCCGATGCGCGGCAGCAGGCGCGGCGCGATCAGCCCCACGCCTGCCATCACGCCCAGTCCGAACGGAATATGAACCAGCGCGGTTTCGAGTGGGCTGAGCCCCAGCCCCTGTTGCAGCGAAACCGCAAAAACCAGCAGAAATCCTACCATCGCGGCGTTGAAGCAGAAGGCCGCCAGCGTTGCCCAGGCAAAGGTGGCAATGGCGAACAGCGCAGGATCGATTACCGAAGGCAATCCTCCCCTGCGCCTTCCGCCTGCCCGGTGCCATCCGCCGATCAACAGTGCCGCCCCGCCCGCCAGCGTAGTGACGGGCAAGACGCTCCACCCGTTTTCCGGCCCCTCTATCAGGGCAAAAAGCAATCCGGCAAAGCCGCAGGAAAAGATACCGGCCCCCAGCGGATCGATGCGCAGGCTGGCCTTTTGTTCGGCAGGCGGCAGCACCGCCAGCCCCATCCCCATCGCCAGCAGGCCCACCGGCAGATTGATGAGGAAGATTAGCCGCCAGCCCAACCCGAACAGGTTCCATTCGATCAGCAATCCGCCCAGAATCGGCCCGATGATCGCGGCAAGGCCTAGCACCAGGCCGAACCAGGCCATTTTCGACACCCGTTCGAGCGGGGTGAACAGCAATTGCACGATCGCCATGCCCTGCGGCGCCATCACCGCGCCCGCCGCTCCCTGCACCAGCCGCGCCGCCACCAGTTCCACCGGATCGCGCGCAAGCCCGCACAGCACCGACGCGGTTACGAATGCCGCCATACCGGCCAGAAACACCCGCGAATGGCCCAGCGCATCGCCCAGCCTGCCGCCCAGCAGCAACAGCGCGCCCAGCGACAGCATATAGCCTGCAACGATCCACTGCATCTGCCCCGGCGTGGCATCCAGCGCATCGCGGATCGCGGGAAGCGCGGTATTGACGATGGTGGCATCGGCCACTTCCAGCACGATCGTCATGATGACGGTGAAGAAAGCGAGCGTCCGCCGCGCTTCGCTCATTGCCGGTGCGGCAGGATGCGCAGGCGCGGCGACAGGTGGATTCATGGTGTGCAATGCCTCAAATTAAAATCGTGCTTCTATTTTGCTCCGAATCGCGATAACGTCAACGCGACAAGAACACAACGCAGGTCCGCAACGGGCCACGGGAGATAGTGATGGTTGAAGGCAAAGCGCCGCAAAAGGCGGGGATTGCGCAGGGGGTGACGGTTATCCTCACCGGCTTCCTGCCGATTCTCGCCATCGTATCGATGTTCCCCGCCGTGGGCGCGATGATCGGACATTTCGCGCCGACCAATCCCAATGCCGCCACGCTGGTGCCATCGATGGTGACCGCGCCGGGGCTGTCGATCGCCATCGTGGCGCTGTTCGCCGGGGCGCTGGTGGACAAATTCGGCCGCCGCCGCCTGCTGATCGCCTCCACCTTCAGCTATGGCTTTATCGGCGTGATCCCGTTCTTCGTCGAGGATCTGGACACGATTTACGCTTCGCGCCTGCTGCTGGGCGTGAGCGAGGCAGCGATCCTCACCACGGTCAACACGCTGATCGCCGATTACTGGGACGAAGGCGGCCGCCGCCGCTGGCTGACGCTGCAAGGTCTGGTTGGCCCGGCGCTGAGTTCGGTGATGATCTTCTTCGCCGGTTCGCTCACCGCGTGGAAATGGAACGGGGTGTTCCTGCTCTATCTGATCGCTGTCCCGATCACGCTGGCGATGGTCAGATATATGTTCGAACCCCAAAGCGACGCCACCGTGCGCCGCAATCTGGGCATGGACGAAGCGGGTGTCGGCGATGAAGGCTTCCCCTGGCGCACCATGCTGGGGGTCGGCGGACTGACGCTGTTCGCCTCGCTGATCTACTACGTGTTCATCGTCAATGGCTCGATCGTGTGGCAGGAACTGGGCGTGGCCGATCCCAAGAGCATCGGCCAGATCACCGCTTTGCCCAGCCTGTTCATTCTGGTGGGCGCGGTGCTGTTCTGGTGGCAGGGCAAGCGCGGCGTTTCGACCCGCTGGCAGATGGCGACAATGCTGTTGCTGCTGGGATCGGGCCTCGCGCTGATGGGTCTGGCGAGCAACTGGCAGGGCATGATCGCCGGAATGGTATTGCAGCAGACCGGCGCGGGCATGGCCATTCCCACGCTGATCGCCTGGGCGCAGAACCGCCTGCCGCTGGCCTATCGCGGGCGCGGCATGGGGCTGTGGACCGCCACCTTCTTCTTCGGCCAGTTCGCCAGTCCGCTGATCCTGAGCGTGGTGCGCAGCGGGCTGGGGACAATGCAGGCGGCCTTCCTCGCCGC
>JBGSLI010000443.1:0-2521 GCA_041740775.1 Alteraurantiacibacter sp.
GTGCTGGGGCTGGCGGCGCTGCTGGCGCTGTGGGGCAGCCATGCCAGCGGCTGGCTGGCGGAACGGCTATCTGCCGCCGGACGTGCGGCTTTCAGCAATTATCTGGGCACATCATTGCTGATGATGCTGATCTTCCACCCCTGGGCAGGCGGGCTGTGGGGTAAGCTTTCGCGGCCTGAGCTATACCTTGTGGTGCTGCTGGGCTGGGCGGTGATGCTGGCGTGGTCGAAACCGTGGCTGGAACGGTTTCGCTATGGCCCGCTCGAATGGCTGTGGCGCTGCCTGACATATGGACGGCTATTTCCGCTGAAACGCTGAACACGGATAACGCTGAGGTTTTGCAACGCCGTGGCGAAGTTTGCGAACCTTTCGCAATTAGCTTGCTCTTGCAAGAGATTCGCATTAACAAGGGTGGCGAGTGCTGGAGAATCACCGCCCATGTATATCTGCGTCTGCAATGCGATCCGCGAAACAGATCTGCGCAAGGCCGCGCGGCAGTATCGCTGCGGCGGGGCGGAAAGCGTCTATGCAAGGATGGGCAAGCGGCCCGATTGCGGGCAATGCCTGGAAGAGGCGGACGAGATCATCAGTGAAGAACGCGCCGCGCTGCTGGAACCCGCCACCGCCGCCTGAGGCGCGGGCCTTTCCTGATTCGCATTCGCAATAGGCCGGTTTTTTGCCATCCCAGCACCCGCAGGCGCGCGCTTTCTCTTGCCATACCTTCCCGCCGGTGCGTTACTTTCCTGCGGAAAGATCAGTGAAAGGAAGTGCCATGCAGGGCGATGCCAGGGTTATCGAATTTCTCAACAAGGCGCTCACCAACGAACTGACCGCGATCAACCAGTATTGGCTGCATTATCGCGTGCTGGCGGACTGGGGCGTCCATCGACTGGCCGACTACGAACGGCACGAATCGATCGACGAGATGAAGCACGCCGATCAGCTTGCCGAGCGGATCCTGTTCCTCAATGCGCTGCCCAATTTCCAGGCCATCCACAAGCTGAAGGTCGGCGAGACGGTGGAGGAGATCCTCAAGGCCGATCTGGCGGTGGAGGAGGAGGCGATCCCGCTGCTGCGCAACGCCATCGAACATTGCGAAAGCGTGCGTGATTACGTCAGCCGCGATCTCTTCGCCGCGATCCTCGCAAACGAGGAGGAGCATGTCGATTTCCTCGAAACCCAGTTCGACATGATCGCGCGGATGGGGCTGGAAAATTACGTGCAGCTCAACAGCAAACCGGCGGGTGAGGGGGACTGATCTCCGGTTCCTGGCCCAGGTTCAGGCCCTAACTCACCAGCCAGAAAGGGGCGAGTTCGCGGCCCTGCTTTTCGAGCCTGGCCAGCACCCGTTCGCCGTCGCGGATTTCTGCGGTGCCGCGATCCAGATTGATCTGCGCCACCACCAGCGCGGTGGTAATATCGGGCACATCCAGATATTGGGAGGCGATGCCGAGGTGCGGGGCGAAGTTCACTGTCAATCGCTGCATGGCCGCAAACTCCCTGGCGCTGGAATCGCTTAACATGATTCTATTACGCGCAGATGGCATGAACGGTTACTTACAAGTGCCGCGATCCGTCCTTGGCTTGTATCGCTTCACGCCCGGCGGGTGCGCAAAACGCGGCGGGCGGATCAGTCGCGCCCCTTGCCGCCGCTGAATTTTCCGCCGCCGCCGCGGTTCGAATCATAGGGGTTTTTCGCGCTCTTCAGCGTCAGCCGCACCGGCACCGCGCCGAAGCCCAGCTCCTTGCGGATGCCATTGAGCAGATAGCGCTCGTAACTGGTGGGCAGATTTTCCAGCCGCGAACCGAAGATCACGAAGCGTGGCGGGCGGTTGCCGACCTGGGTGATGTAGCGAAGCTTGATCCTCCGGCCACCCGGTGCGGGCGGAGGATTGGCCGACAGCGCCGCATCGAACCAGCGGTTGAGCCCTGCGGTAGGCACGCGGCGGCTCCATTGTTCGCGCAATTCGAAGGCGGCACCCAGCATCGTGTCGAGCCCCTTGCCGGTGATTGCCGAAACCGCGAACAGCGGCACGCCGCGAAGCTGCGACAGGCCTTCTTCCAGCGCCGCGCGGATGCCGTTGAACAATGCGCTCGGCTCCTGGGCGATGTCCCATTTGTTCACCGCCACCATCAGCGCGCGGCCTTCATCGATCACCTTGCTGGCGATCTTGAGATCCTGCACTTCCAGCCCGCGCGTGGCATCGAGCAGCAACACCACCACTTCGGCATAATCGACCGCGCGCAGGCCATCGAAAACGCTCAGCTTCTCCAGCTTGTCCACCACCTTGGCGCGCTTGCGCATTCCGGCGGTGTCGATCAGCTTGATGATCCGCGTCTCGCCCGATTTGGGATCGGTCCAGTCCCAGTCCACCGCAATCGAATCGCGGGTGATGCCCGCCTCCGGCCCCGTCAGCAGGCGGTCTTCGCCCAGCAGCCGGTTGATGAGCGTGGACTTGCCCGCATTGGGCCGCCCCACGATGGCGAGGCTCAAGGGCGCGGTGGGGTCGATCTCTTCCAG
>JBGSLI010000444.1:0-1723 GCA_041740775.1 Alteraurantiacibacter sp.
CGCCGCCACCACGTTCTTGGCAAGGTAACGGGTGATATAGGCCGCCGACCGGTCAACCTTGGTCGGGTCTTTCCCGCTGAATGCACCGCCGCCATGCGGGGCCGCGCCGCCATAGGTATCGACGATGATCTTGCGCCCGGTGAGGCCGGCATCGCCATCGGGTCCGCCGATTTCAAAACTGCCGGTGGGATTGATGTGATATTCGGTCTCGCGCAGCAGCACCGGCGGCAGGATATCCGCTACCACCCGCTTCACATAGGCGTGCAGTTCGGCCTCTTTCGCTCCGCTGTCATAGCCTGGCGCGTGCTGGGTCGAGACGACCACGGCGGTTGCGGCGACGGGCAGGCTGCCTTCGTAGCGCAAGGTTACCTGGCTCTTGGCGTCCGGCTCCAGAAACGGGGCCGCGCCCGAATGCCGGTCTGCCGCCATGCGTTGGAGGATCTTGTGGCTGTAATACAGCGTCGCGGGCATCAGATCGGGGGTTTCGTCGGTGGCGTAACCGAACATGATCCCCTGATCGCCCGCGCCTTCATCCTTGTTGCCATTGGCATCCACACCTTGCGCGATATGCGCAGACTGGCCGTGGAGGTGGTTTTCGAAGGTCAGCGTCTGCCAGTGGAAGCCGTCCTGCGCATAGCCGATATCCTTGACCACTCCTCGCACGACCGCTTCGATTTCCTCCTTCGCGCCGGGGGCCCAATATCCGTTTGCCGCCCAGTCTTCCCGCCCTTCGTCGTAAATGGGCTTGCAGCGGATTTCGCCCGCCAGCACCACGCGCTGGGTGGTGGTGAGCGTTTCGCAAGCAACGCGGGACTGATCATCCTTCGAAAGCATCAGGTCCACGATGGCGTCGGAAATCTGGTCCGAAACCTTGTCAGGATGGCCTTCGGAAACGCTTTCGGACGTGAACAGATAGGATTGGCGCATGTTGGAGATTGCCTTCTCATGATTGGGAATATTTCTGCGAGGCGCGGCTCTAGCGATCAGGGCGGCGCATGGCAACGATGCCCAGGCCTAGAAAAACCATCGCCCAGAGCAGCGAAAGCATATTGCCCAGCCGCGCAAACAGCGTCGGCGGCGCGGCGGGCGGCACCAGCGCATCGATCCGGCCTTCTTCCGCCCGACCGAAGTGGTGTCGTACCACGCCGCGCGGATCGATCACCGCGCTGATGCCATTGTTGGTGGCGCGCAGCACCGGCAGGCCTTCCTCCACCGCGCGCATCCGCGCTTGCGCCATGAACTGCGGCGGGCCGGAAGGGCCGAACCAGCCCTCGCTCGACGGGTTGAAAATGTAATCGGGACGGTTGTCGCTATCGACCACTTCACCGGGAAACACGATCTCGTAACAGACCTGCGGACTGATCTTGCCAAACCGGCCAAGATCGAGCGTGCGCGGGCCTGGGCCGGGCCAGAACTCGATACTGCCCGCCACCAGGCGCGACAGGCCGAGCGGTTCGAGCAGTTCGCGCAGCGGCAGATATTCGCCATAGGGCACCAGATGCGCCTTGGAATAATTGCCGAGAATTTCGCCGTCCGCCGCAACCGCCGTTACCGCATTGCGCGCGCCCAGCGCGCGGACATAACCCGCCTCGTCCGCGCCGATTTCCAGATCCACGGCGCCGGTCAGCAGCACGCTGCCCTGGCCCACCACATTGCCAAGGCGGCGGCGGGCATAGGCCGGGCTACCGAGCGCGGTGGTGGCATCGTAATAGCGCTGCGGATA
>JBGSLI010000445.1:0-3818 GCA_041740775.1 Alteraurantiacibacter sp.
CGGCCTGCAAGGCATCGGCCAGCGTGGCATCGGTCCACAAATCATCGCACCGCGCCTGCTGTGCCAGCGCGGCATCGTCCCGCACCGAAAAGCGGCCTGCCATCCTTCTGCCGATCGTCATCCGGCCCTGATAGCCGCGCCTTGCCCGCTTGTGACCTGCCGCCGTTCCACAATCGCCGGAGCGATAGCCGCGCCTTGCCGCTGGACCGGCCCCGGCGGGCCGCTTACCCCGTAGCAGACATCATCAAGCAAGGATCATCCACCATGTCCTATCAGCCGCCACTTCTGGGCAAGGTTGCCGTCGTTACCGGAGCCGGATCGGGCATCGGCAGAGCCATCGCCATCCGCTTCGCCCGCGAGGGCGCAAAAGTGGGCGCGTGGGATCTGAACGGTGATGGCGTGCGCGAGACGGTGGCGATGATCGCGGCCGAGGGCAATTCGGCGATTGCGGTGGAGGCGGATTGTTCGGTGGCAGAGGCGATTGCCGATGCCGCGCGGCAGACGCGCGAGGCCTTTGGCGAAATCCAGATCCTGGTCAACAACGCCGGGATCGCGCCATTTGTGCCCTATCTCGATATTACCGACGAACAATGGGAAGAAATGCTGCGGATCAACACCAAGGGCCCGCATCTGTGCATCCGCGAAATGCTACCCGCCATGCTTGAGGCAGGCTGGGGCCGGGTGGTCAATATCACCAGTTCATCGGTGCAGAACGGGTCCTTCGCGCAGGGCCATTATGTCGCGTCCAAGGGCGGGGTGCTGGGATTGACCAAGGCACTGGCGCTGGAATTTGCCGCCAGCGGGGTCACCTTCAACATGGTGCCGCCCGGCTTCGTGCATACACCCGCGCTTGACCGGTCGCCGGTCGATATCGAGGCCTTCGCCAAGACCCTGCCGATGAAGCGCGTGGGCCGGCCCGAGGAAATCGCCGCCGCCTGCCTGTTCCTCGCCAGCGAGGATTCAAGCTATATCACCGGCCAGACGATCAGCACCAATGGCGGGCGCTACATGGGTTCTGCCTGATTGGATTCAGGCGATCGGGTTCAGGCGATCGCCTCTGTCCCCGCAATCGTGGTGCGGTGCATCAGCCGTCCCGCTTCCTTGCTGTAGGGGTAGGACCGGTGCAGCAGCGCCGGATTGTGGAAGATCACCACGTCGCCCTGTTTCCACCGGTGGCGATAGGTGAAGCGATCCTGCGTGGCAAAAGCATTCAGTTCCTCGATCAGCGCGCGGCCTTCCTCCGCCTCCATGCCGACGACGTCATAGGCGGTCGATCCGATCATCAGCGATGTGGTGCCATCCTTGCGATGCCACACCAAAGGATGCGCGATGGGGGGGAAGAAACTGTCCCACACCATCACCTGCTCATCGCTCGGCGCGTCATACAAAAGCTTGCCGACCGCGCGGAAGGCATGGCGAACCCTTAGCCCTTCCAGCGTCTCACGCTTCGCTTCCGGCAAGGCGCGCCACGCGGCATCGAGCATGGCAAAGCCGGTGTCGCCGCCTTCGACGGGCGGCGATTCGCATTTGAGCAGCGTGGCCTTGCCCGGCGTATCGTAAACCGTTCCGTCCATGTGCCAGAAATCGTTTCCGCGCACGAAATCGAGCTGGATCTGGTCCTCCTTGTCGAGCGCGATGCGATAGACGCCCGCCTCGGTCTCTGCGGAGCCATCTTCGGCGGTAACCCCCAGATCATGCGCCGGACCCATCGCCCTGGTCATGGCGGTAAAGGTGGCATCGCTCATGCCGTTTTCGGGCAGCACCAGCAGGCCGTATTGCTCCAGCGCGGCCAGCAATTGCCGCGGCACGCCCTCGTCCAGCACCTCTTCGGGCGCAAGATGCACACGGGCGCCAATTTCCGGGGAGATAGGTTCGATTTGCAGGGGCATCGGACAGGGTGCTTTCGGCGATGATTTCGATCACCGCAGAACTGCACCGCAGCGGCGGGCATGACAATACGCGCGGGCGATATTCGCATCGCCGCCTTGCAAGGCCCTGCCGCCGATGCGAAATTCCTGTCCAGTCAAAAGAGAGGCCTTTCGCCATGTCCGTGCAATCGCTGAGCCGCCTGCGCCACGAGGAAATCAAGCCGAAGATCGGTTCGCGCATCCTCAATCCCAAGGAGGAATTGCTGTCGGGCGACCTTGCGGATGAAATCAACGCCCTGCTCGAAGCGCGCGGGGTTCTGGTGTTCCCTTCGGCAAACTTTTCCGATGCCGAGCAATTGCAGTTCACCGCGCTGCTCGGCGGGGTGGCGAAGGAAATTCGCGGCGAGGAAATCTTCAAGGTCACGCTCGACGAGGGGGTCAACGACAAGGTTGCCGAATATCTCAAGGGCTCGCTCTACTGGCATATCGACGGGACGATGAACGCGGTGCCGATCCGCGCATCGATGCTCACCGCCAAGGTGCTTTCCCCCGAAGGCGGAGATACCGATTTTGCCAATACCGCCACCGCTTACGAAGATCTCGACGCGGAAACCAAAGCGAAAATCGCCGATCTGCGCGTGGTCCATTCGCTGTGGCGTTCGCAATTGTATCATACACCCGAACCCAGCATGGCGCAGCTGGAAGACTGGCAGGCCAAGGGCGAGGCGGAATTGCCGCTGGTGTGCACGCACAAATCGGGCCGCCGCTCGCTGGTTCTGGGCAATACCGCGCATTACGTGAAGGGTGTCGATCCGAAGGAAAGCTACCGGATCCTGCACGGCCTGCGCAATTTCGCTACGAGCGAGCGGTATAATTACACCCACAAATGGACCGTGGGTGACACGGTGATGTGGGATAACCGGTCCTCGCTCCACCGAGCCACACCTTATGACCCCGCATCGGGCAGGATGATGCATCGCACCATCCTGCCGGGTAGCGAAGCCTGGGAGAATTGAACATGGCCACTATTATCAATACCCGCCTCCAGCATGAAGAAATCAAGCCGTTGATCGGCAGCCGCATCCTCAATGGCAAGGACGATCTGCTGGCGGGCGATCTGGGCGGCGATATCCGCGATCTGCTCGAAGCGCGCGGCGTGCTGGTGTTTCCCAAGATCGGCTTCACACCCGAAGAACAGGTGGCCTTCAGCAAGACGCTGGGCACCTTTGCGCCCGAAGGCAAGGATGAAGGCGTGACCAAGATCACGCTGGACGTGAAGGAAAACCCGTCCTCGGCCGAATATCTCAAGGGCTCGCTCTACTGGCACATCGACGGCACGCGCAACGAAGTGCCGATCCTGGCTTCGCTGCTGACCTGCAAGGTGCCTTCGCCCAAGGGCACGGGCAACACCGGCTTTTCCAACACCTACAGCGCCTATGAAGCCCTGCCCGCCGAAACGAAGGCGGAAATCGACGACTTGCACGTGCTGCACGCGCCCTGGGCATCGCTGTTCTATTACAGCCCCGAACCCGCGCTGGCGATGCTGAAGGGAATGCAGGCGATCGGCGAGAAGGAACTGCCGCTGGTGTGGGAACACGCATCGGGCCGCAAATCGCTGGTGCTGGGCTGCACCTGCCATCACGTGATCGGGGTCGATCACATGAAAAGCGCAGAGCTGATCCACGGCTTGCGCGAATGGGCCACGCGCGAGGAATTTACCTACAGCCACGCATGGGAAGCGGGCGATCTGGTGATCTGGGACAACACCGGCACCATGCACCGCGCCGAATGGTATGATCCTGCATGCGGGCGGATGATGCTGCGCACCAAGCTGGAGGGCGAAGAGCCCTGGGCGGCCTGACGGATGGCTGACACCCGGCCAGTCGCGCTCGTAACCGGCGCCAGCAGGGGCGCCGGCGCAGGGATCGCGCGCGCGCTGGGCAGCCACGG